>JANMSZ010000400.1:0-23446 GCA_031389925.1 Hyphomicrobiales bacterium
AGATGTTGAGCGCGTCGATCAGTTCGCGCGACAGCCGCTTGAAGCCCCATGTTTCGTAGGCGTGCACCACCAGCGCGTCGTCGCCGGTGTACAGGCCGCGATAGAGATCGACCACGCCGCCGACAAAGCTCGGCGGGAAAATCCGGATGCAGCCATAGTCGAGCAGATTGATCCCGGCGGGTTTCCCCTTGTTGTCGTCGAACACCGAGTAGTTCCCGAGATGCGGATCGCCGTGGATGACGCCGAAGCGGCTGAACGGATGCCACCACGCCGTGAACATCGCGGTGGCAAGTTTGTTGCGCAGCGCGAGCGAAGCGTCCTTGTGATCGAGCAGCTTGCGGCCGGTCATCCATTCCATCGTCAGCAGCCGGCCGGTCGATAGTTCCGGGAAGACCGCCGGCACGCGGATGGCATCCTCGTCTTTCAGCATGTGCCGATAGAGCGCGACGTGCCTGGCCTCGCGCACATAGTCGAGTTCCTCGCGCAGCCGCGCGCCGATCTCGACCGCGATCTCGCTGGCGTCGATCGCCGGATCGAAACGCTTGCGGATCGACATCAGCAATTGCAGTTGGTTCAAGTCGGCTTCGACCGCCGACTGCATGTCGGGATATTGCAGCTTGCAGGCCAAATCGTCGCCATCGAGCGCGGTCGCGCGGTGCACCTGGCCGAGTGAGGCCGCGGCCGCGGGATGATGTTCGAAGTCCTTGAACTTGCTTTGCCAGTCCGACCCGAGCTCCGCGTTCATGCGGCGCTTGACGAAAGCCCAGCCCATCGGCGGCGCCTGGCTTTGCAGCTTCATCAATTCATTGGCGTACTCGGCCGGCACCGCATCGGGGATGGTGGCGAGCAACTGCGCCACCTTCATGATCGGGCCTTTCAGCCCGCCGAGCGCCGCGGCCAGCGCCAGCGCATTTCCGGAACGGTCGGATGGCTTGCCGCCGAACAGCCGCTGGCCCGCCATGCGCGCGGCGACGCCACCGACTTTGGTGCCGACATTGGCGTAGCGCTTGGCGCGGGCGGAGAAGCGGTTCTTTTCGCGGTCGGTGGCCATGAACCTTCGGGTACCAGTGTGCTACCAATATAGGAAGCAGCGGGGGCGAAACGAGTCATGCGAACCGGAATTGTCGCGAGCCTCTGCGTGACGCTGTGCATGATTGCCCCATCGGGTGGCGCCTCAGCCGGGGTCTGGGACTGGCGCTGCCAGGGGCAACTCGGGGATCAGCAGGTCGTCTTCAACCGGGAATCGATGGCCGTTCTCGACAGCAAGAAGCCGCTGGACGACATCATGAACAAGAACAGCGAAGAAAAGATCGGCGCTTTGCTGAAAGGCGCGAGCGTCACCTACGAGCCGCAGAACGGCAATGACGGGCTGTCTGGAACGCTGGAATTCGTCCGCCACGACGATCCCAAGCACAAGGTCGTTCTGACCGAGCAATCGTCGAAGAAAATTTCCAGAAAAGCGCGCCTGATCTGCGGCCGCGACGAAACCACCGATATTTTCCGCAAGGTCTATCGCTACCAGCGCGACGACGAACCGGCGCGCGACATCACGATGCAATGCCTGGAGTACCAGCTCTCGACCCGTGGCGGGCGGAAGGGCTGTTAGCGTTCAGGGCGCGATTCCTGGCGCGTCGAGCGGCTCGCAGTGATCGCCGATCCAGCGCGTCAACAGATCCTCTGTGATCTCGCCGGCGGCTAGACTTAAGATCATCGCAGTCGCATCCTCCTGGGACGCATTCAGATCGATTCCATTGAGGCCAAGAAAAACGATGATCGACGCCAGCGCGGTGCGCTTATTGCCATCGATAAAAGCATGATTGCGCGCAATGCCGAAACCGTAGGCTGCCGCGAGCGCAGCCATCGAAGTTTCACCGTAGGCGAATTTGTTGATGGGCCGCGCCAACGCCGACTCGAGCAGTCCGCGGTCGCGCATTCCATCCGCGCCTCCGAAGAGAGCTAGTTGCTCGGCGTGAAAATCAAGAACGATATCGATGTCGAGCCATTCCGGCCCTTCGCTCATTTTGCGAGCGCCTTGTAGGTGTCGGCATACTTGCGGAATGAGCGGCGCGCCAATTCCATCGCCTTGGCGTGTTTCGGATCGTACGGGCTCAGCTTGATGCCGCGTTCGGTCTGCTCGACGATATGGAATTTGTCGCCCTCGGTCAGTTTCAACCGGGCGAGCAATTCCTTCGGCAAGATCAGGCCGAGCGAATTGCCAACTTTCTTGATCTGAAGAAGATAGCCTTCGATTTCAGGATCGGACGTTCGCTTATTCATCCTCGCGCTCCACGTTATACAGATGTATAACATGAGTAATACATCTGTACAACAGCATTTGAGGCAGCGTCAGCGGGCTATTTCCCGTCCAGCTTCTCCAACTCGTCAATCATGCCCGCGATCACGCTCAATCCGCCGTCCCAGAATTTCGGATCAGTGGCGTCGAGGCCGAAGGGCTTGAGCAGTTCGGAATGATGCTTGGTGCCGCCGGCGGCCAGCATCGCGAGATAACGCTCGGCAAAGCCTTCATTCGACTTCTCGTAGACCGCATAAAGCGAGTTCACCAGGCAATCGCCGAAGGCATAGGCGTAGACGTAGAACGGCGAATGGATGAAGTGCGGGATGTAGGTCCAGAAGGTCTCGTAGCCTTCTTTCAGTTCGATCGCCGGCCCTAAGCTCTCGCTCTGCACAGACATCCATAGTTCGCACAGCTTGTCGGAGGTCAGTTCGCCGTTGCGGCGCTCCAGATGCACCTTGCGCTCGAATGAGTAGAACGCGATCTGGCGCACCACGGTGTTGATCATGTCCTCGACCTTAGCGGCGAGCATGGCCTTGCGCTGCTTCTTGTCGGTGGTCTGCGCCAGGAGCTTCTTAAAGGTCAGCATCTCGCCGAACACGGACGCGGTTTCCGCCAGCGTCAGCGGCGTCGGCGCCATCAACGGACCGTTCGGCGCCGCGAGCACCTGATGCACGCCGTGGCCGAGTTCGTGCGCCAACGTCATCACGTCGCGCGGCTTGCCCTGGTAGTTGAGCAGCACATAAGGATGCGCCGACGGCACCGTCGGATGCGCGAAGGCGCCGGGCTGTTTTCCCGGCCGCACCGGCGCGTCGATCCAGGCATTGGTGAAGAACTTGTCGGCGACTTCCGCCATCTTCGGCGAGAACGCGCCATAGGCGGTGAGCACGGTGGCGCGCGCATCGGTCCAGGGGATCATGCGCTGCGCGACCTTGGGCAGCGGCGCGTTGCGATCCCAATAGGGAAGCTTCTTCTTGCCGAACCATTTGGCCTTCAGCGCATAGTAGCGGTGCGACAATTTCGGATAAGCGGCGCGCACCGCCTCGACCAGCGCGTCGACGACTTCGGGCTCGACGCGGTTCGACAAATGCCGCGCGTCGGCGACATCCTTGAAGCCGCGCCAGCGGTCGGAGATTTCCTTATCCTTGGCCAGCGTATTGGTGATCATCGTGAAGGGCCGCAGGTTCTCCTTGAACGTCTTGCCCAGCGCTTCGGCCGCGGCCTTGCGCTTCTTGCCGTCCGGGTCCTGCATGAAGTTGAGCGCCTGCTCGATGCCGAGCGACTTAGCCCCGATCTTGAAGCGCAGCGCAGCAACGGTGTCGTCGTATTGCCGGTTCCAGGCGGAGTAACCGGTCAGCGACTTCTCGTGGAACAACTGCTCGATGCGATCGTCGAGCTGGTATGGCTTCTCCTTGCGCACGTCTTCGATCCAGGGCCGGTAATGGCCGAGTCCGCCACTGTTCATGGCGGCATCGAGCACGGCGTCGTCGATGCGGTTGAGCTCGAGATCGAAGAACAGCAAATGCGAATAAGCGCCGGTGATGCGCTCGCTCATGTCGCCGTAGAACTTGGAATAAGTCGGGTTGGTGCTGTCGGTGGCGTGCAGCAGGCCCGAGTAGGAGCCGATGCGGCCGAGCACGTCGCCCAGCGCCTCGTATTGCTTGACCGCTTCGACGAAGCCGGGGGCGCCCGGTTCGGCCGCCAACTCCGCCAACCGGCCTTTGTAGGTCTTCTCGAATTCCGCGCTCTGCTTCTCCGTCGCCGCCAGATCGCGCTTGAGTTCAGGGCTGTCGATCCCCGGATAGAGGTCGTTGAGGTCCCATTGCGGCAACCGGCCGAGCTTTGCCCCGGCCTTGGTGTCCGGTTTGACGGCTTTGGATTTCTTCCGGGGCGCGGCTTTGGCCATGGCGGGGTCTTTATGGTGCGGGGGAACGGCGGGTCGGAGAGGCAGGACAGATCCAAGCAGCCAGACATAGGCTGCCAGACGTGGCGGCGCGATGGCAGGGATCGCAATTTTCAACAAAATTGCGGTCCTTGGGACCGCAGTCTCGAGCCTACAGCCGGTTGATTTGGACGATACGGCGGGTGACTTCCGGCGGCGTTTCCCGGTCGGCCTTGGTCTTGAGCGCCAGCGCCTCGCGCGCGGCCGGGCGGTCGAGACAGCGCGTCAGCCAGGCTTTGAGATGCGGCACGGCGGAAAGGTCCATCTCAATGGCGCGGCTGATGACCGCTGCGACGTTCAGGTCAGCGACCGTGAATTCGCTGCCGACCAGGTAGTCCTGCTTGGCGACCGCCGCGTCGAGCACCTGGAACGGCTTCGCGATAACTTTCAGCGCCTCGTCGCGCTTGGCAGCGTCGCGTTCGGCCGGCGGCAGGCGAACGGCATGCAGCGACCAGATGTTGACGCCGCGGTCGACCTCGGTGAGCGCCCACATGGTCCATTGCCAGGCCTTCGCCTCGCCTTCCAACGTGCCCGGATAGAGTTTGCCGAACGAGTGCTTCTTGGCGAGGTAGAGCGTGATCGCCAGCGACTCGAACAGCACGAAATCGCCGTCGACGATGACCGGCAGACGGCCGTTGGGGTTGATGGCAAGGAATTCCGGCGTGCGGGCGCCGGCGTCGCCGATCTCGATCGGCAGGTGCTCGTAGTCGATACCGACTTCCTTCGCCACCCAGAGCGCTCGGAACGCGCGGGTGCGGGCTATGCCGTAAATGCGCAGGTTGGACACGTGAACTCCACTTTTTTCTTGGACCATACATGGCAAATGCGGCCGCGCCCACCCGCGACCGATCACCGGCATCGTCAGAAGAGTCACTTAAATGGAGATAAAGGTCGCGCCGCCTCACAAGAGCGCAACGACGCGAACACAGATTACACGGCGGAAGAGCGCGGGTTAGACGAAGGCCGCGAGCTGCGGCGCGATATGGGTGAGGATTTCCATCGGCTCGGCCATCGCCGGCTCGACCTTTTCCTCGAACGTCTCTTTAAGCGCCACCCAGGCCGCAAAGGCGCGCGCAGCAATGGCGGACTTTTTTCGCCGCAGGGTACCGCGCACCTGTTCCGCCAGGACGGTCATGGCGTCGTGTTCGAACACCACGTGGCCCTGGCCGTCTTCCAGCACGTAGAGCCGCCCGAGGCGGGATATGCACAAAAGGCACTCGTGATCCGGCGCGGGGCCGAGCAGATAAAGCTGGGGATCGCCGGCCTCGGTGGTCCCGATCTCCCACCCGCACGCGGTCCCATTCTCCAGGGATTCGCCGCTGGCTGCGACAAGCGCATTCATTTCCGAATTTTGCCAGCTCTGGACCATTTCGCGTCGTCTAAACGGCGTAACCGTCATCGCTTTACCTCAAACAGGAGCCGGTAAAGCTCTGGGTCGTAAAACGACAGCAACTTGCGGGTGAAGGCAGTCGGCTCCTCACCGAGCGCCCTGCTCCACGCTTCCAAGCTGTCTGTCGGCACCCGGCCAAACCCGTTCTCCACCTGTGAAATGAAAGTGTAGTACTTCAGCCCAAGCCTTTCAGCGAGTTCGATCTGCGACAAACCAGCGCGCGCCCTGAGTTCCTTAAGCCAGGCGCCGGCTTCTTTCCGCGACTGCACGGACTTCGATACCGTTTTCGTAGCCTGCATTGCCGACCTCGGTTTCATAGCCATATTGCCTTCGGCACGTTTCAGAGTTACTAAACTAGTGAATTATTGACGCCTGTCGTCGCGTGCAGGATACCACAGTGTGGATTGTGGAACACCCCCGTCACCTGCCGCCAGTCTGTTTGAGGGAGCAACCGGATGGCTGATCGAAGGACACTGCCCCGTTCGGGACCACGCCGCTTTGGCGACCTGATCGTGCCCCATATCCGAATGGCCAGGCTGGTCACGCTCGCGGCGACGCCGATCCTGATCGCCTCCTCCCTGGTGCCAAAAGGCGCCGTTCTCCCCGTCGTCTCCCTCACCGCGGTCGCCTTAGCGGCCGTCGTCGCTTTTGCCGCCTGGGGGTTCGGAGCCCGCCGGGACGGCGACACCGTCACGCTGTGGGATATCGCAGGCGCTTTCGTATTGGTCGGATGCGCCGCCGCGATGCTCAGCGGACCGGAAAATCTATTGCAGACGTTCGGGCGCAACCCGGACTGACGACCACCTCCAGACCGGGCCCCTCTGGCAGCCGAAAGGCTGCGATGTCGGCTGGAAATCGCACCAGAGAGGGCACGCATTCATGATGGATCTCATCACATCTCAAGCCTTGGTGGCCTTGCTCCAGGTCATCATGATCGACCTCGTCCTCGCAGGCGACAACGCCATCGTTATTGGGCTGGCCGCGGCGGGACTTCCGAAAGAACAACGCACGAAGGCGATCGTCGTCGGGATCGCCGCCGCCACGGTGCTGCGCATCGGCTTTGCCAGCGTAACCACGCAACTCCTCCAGATCGTCGGCCTGCTGTTTGCCGGCGGCATCTTGTTGCTGTGGGTGTGCTGGAAAATGTGGCGCGAACTGCGGACATCCCACAAGGAAGAGGACGATGCGAACAAGGCTTTGTCCGGAAACGGCAGCAACGGAAACGGCATCGACTCGAACGGCACTGCTGTCGAGCAAGCGCCGCGCAAAACCTTCCGCCAGGCCGCCATGCAGATTTTGGTCGCCGACGTCTCGATGTCGCTCGACAACGTCCTGGCCGTCGCCGGCGCCGCGCGCGACCATCCCTATATCCTGATATTCGGCCTGGTCCTCTCGATCGCGTTGATGGGCGTGGCCGCGAGCCTGATCGCCCGCATCCTGCAAAAACACCGCTGGATCGCCTATGTCGGCCTCGTGATCATCCTCTACGTTGCACTCGAAATGATCTGGCGCGGCGCCAACGAGATTACCCCGGCCGTCGCCGCGATCATCGCCGGGCTATGACAGGCAACCGCGACCCGACGTCTGGAGGCATTTAAGGGGCCGTTAAGCAAGCGAGGGCACATTGCTCCAAATCGGCACAGCCGCCGATGCGGAGGTTCCATGTCGCAAGTCGTGTTGATCGTCGATGACGATCCGGTGCAGCGCCGGCTGCTGGAAGCCATGGTTCAGCGCTTCGGCTATCAGGCTACGCTCGCCGAAGGCGGCGACGCCGCTGTGACGCTGCTCACCGGCCCCTCGCCCGCGCGCGTCGACTGCGTGGTGCTGGACATGGTGATGCCCGACCTCGACGGCCTCGGCGTGCTGGCGCGCCTGCGCGAAGGCGGCCTCGATTTGCCCGTGATCGTGCAGACCGCCCACGGCGGCATCGACAACGCGGTGGCCGCGATGCGCGCGGGCGCCATCGATTTCGTGGTCAAGCCGGCAAGCCCTGAGCGCCTGCAGGTGTCGCTGCGCAACGCACTGGCGACCAAGGCACTGACCGGCGAATTGCAGCGCATCAAGCGCAGCCGCGACGGCACGCTGTCGATCGCCGACGTCATCACGCGCTCGCCCGCCATGCGCCCCGTGCTTCATGCCGCCGAGAAAGCCGCCGGCTCCGCCATCCCCGTTCTGATCGAAGGCGAATCCGGCGTCGGCAAGGAGCTGATCGCCCGCGCCATTCACGGCAGCGGCGCGCGCCGCGCCAGGCCTTTCGTCGCGGTCAACTGCGGCGCCATGCCGGAGAACCTGGTCGAGTCGATTTTGTTCGGCCACGAGAAAGGTTCGTTCACCGGCGCCACCGAAAAACACAACGGCAAATTCATCGAGGCGGACGGCGGCACACTGTTCCTCGACGAGGTCGGCGAACTGCCGCCGGCGGCGCAGGTCAAACTGCTGCGCGCGCTTCAGGAAGGCGAAGTCGAACCGGTCGGCGGCCGCAAGAACATCAAGGTCGATGTGCGCATCGTCTCCGCCACCAACCGCGATCTGATCGCCGACGTGAAGGCCGGACGCTTCCGCGAGGACTTGTTCTACCGCCTGCACGTATTCCCGGTCATGATCCCGCCGCTGCGCCAGCGGCTCGACGACATCCCCGCCCTCGCCCGGCACTTCCTCGTCCGTATCGCCGCCGAGGAAGGCAAGCGCGTCCGCGGTATCGGCGCCAAGGCGCTCGACCTGCTCGCCGCCTATCGTTGGCCGGGCAATGTGCGCCAGCTCGAGAACGCCATCTTTCGCGCTGTGGTGCTGTCCGACAGCGAGGAAATCGGCGTCAACGAATTCCCGCAGATCGCGGCTCAGGTCAGCGTAGACAGCGCGCCAGCCTCTTCGCCCGAACCTTGGATCGAGCGATCGCCGGCGATGGCCGCGACCTGGCCGACCGCCGAACACGCGTCCGTGGCCCGTGACACCGCACCGTTAACGATGTCATCGCCGTCGCTGCCGCTCACCGACTCGCACGGCAATGTGCGGCCGCTCGAAGATATCGAGCGCGACGTCATCCGTTTCGCCATCACGCATTACGATCAGCAGATGTCGGAAGTGGCGCGGCGGCTGAAAATCGGCCGTTCGACGCTGTATCGCAAGCTCGAAGGCCTCGGCTTGGATAACGCCGCCGGCGTGAGCGAGACTGAGCGCGTTGGTTAATCGTTAAAATTTTAACGATCCCGTTCCGCATTCACTTTGATCGGAAGTAGGCGTCGCGCTTGCGCGCGTTCGGCCGCATATTAGCGATGCAGTCTTGTTCATGGCGCGAAGCGTGCGCCGTCGGTTAAAGCGCTGCATACAATTTTATGCGTCCCCGTGACGTTGTGTGTGGAGTTGAGCGCGATGCGTAAACAGAGCTTCGAGCGATTGCTGGCGACCACGATGCTGGCAGCAATCGTCATGACGCCGGCGATCTCGGTCGCGGCGCCCGAGCGCGTGCAGTCGGTCGGCCCGATGCCGCCCTCGCTCAACGGCCAGGCGCCGCGCCGCCGCGAAGCCGCACCCGTGCCGCCGCCCGCCGGTTACACCGCGCCCGCACTTCAGCGCGCAGCGCCTGAACCGCGCGCTCAAGCGCCGGCCGCACCGGAGCCGGTGGTGCAGATTGCGCCGCCCGCACCGGTCGAACCCGAAAAGAATGCCGCCGAAGCCAGGTCCGCGCTGGACAAACAACTCGCCGCCAGCGACTCGGCAATCACCGACAAATTGCGCGACAGCGCTAAGCAGATGGCGCGCCGCATCGACCGCGAGCCCGAGCGCAAAGCGGCCGAACAGTTCTACGCCCAGCGCGGCTACGCGCCGCTGTGGATCCGCGATGGCCAACTGACCACGCAGGCCAAGGCGGCGATCACGCACCTCAAGGAGGCCGCGGCCAACGCGCTCGACGCGCCGGATTATCCGGTGCCGGAATTCACCAGCCTGACCAGCGCCGAGCAGCTTGCCGACGCCGATATCAAGATGACCAATTCGGTTCTCACTTACGCGCGTCATCTGGCGGTCGGCCGGATCGCGCCGACGCGCGTCACGGCCGAGGTCGACTACGGCAACCGCGCGCCGGAGCCCGCCGACATTCTCAAGAAGCTGGCCGACGCCCGCGACATGAATGCCGTGCTCGACGGCTTCAACCCGCCGCATGACGGTTTCAAAGCGCTGAAGGCGAAGCTCGCCGAGCTGCGCAGCACAGCACCCCGCGCCGAAGCTCCCGACGATCGCATTGCCGACGGCCGTCGCATCGAACCAGGCGAGAAAGACGCGCGCATCCCCGCCTTGCGCCAGAAGCTCGGCGTCAAGAACAAGGCCGACGATCTCGTCTATGACAAGGCGCTCTATAACGCGATCAGGAACGTGCAGGCTCGGGCCGACATCAAGCCGACCGGCGTTATCGACAACAAGACGATCGCCACCATCAACGGCCCGAAGCCGATGTCGGCCCAACAGCAGGTCGAGCGCATCATCACCAACATGGAACGCTGGCGCTGGCTGCCGCGCGATCTCGGCAAGACCTATGTGATGGTCAACGTCCCAGACTACACGCTCAAGGTCATGCGCGACAACAAAATCGAGTGGCGCACCAAGATCGTCGCCGGCAAGCCGCAGACGCCGACGCCGTTGCTGACCGCACCGATGCACGAAGTGATCGTCAATCCGTCCTGGTACGTGCCGCAGTCGATCATCCAGAACGAGTTGCTGCCGCAATATGCCAACGACCCGAAAATCTTCGACCGCATGGGCCTGGAAGTGAAGCGTGGTCCGGACGGACACATCAACGTGGTGCAGCCGCCCGGCGCCGCCAATGCGCTCGGCCGCATCAAGTTCACCTTCCCGAACAAGTACCAGGTCTATCTGCACGACACCCCGGAAAAGCGGCTGTTCGCGTCGGAGAAGCGCGCCTTCAGCCACGGCTGCATGCGCGTGGAAAATCCGACCAAGTTCGGCGAGGTCATGCTGTCGCTGGCGATGTCGGGACCGACGCCGACCTCGCAGAACATCGACCAGATGTTCGGGCAGGAGGAGAAAATCTACAAACTGATGCAGCGGCCGATGGTCCACCTCACCTATCAGACCGCCTATGTCGAGGACGGCAAGCTGGTCATCCGCGACGACATCTACGGCTTCGACACCCGCATCAAGGCCATCCTGAATAGCGACGAGCGCCGCGTCGCCGATGTGGCGCCGCCGCAGGACCCCAAGCGCGACGCCGCCACCACCAAGAGCAACCAGGAAGTCCTCAGCCGGGTTGAACGGCGCGAAGCGCAGAACCCCTTCGTGTTCTTTGAGAAGCTGTTCCGCTAATCGCAATTTTGGAACTTTGACATGATGGCCGGGCCGTAAAGGCCCGGCCATTGTCGTTTGGAAACCGAGTTCCATCGCGAAATTGCCGATCCGGCCATTTTTTGCCACGTTCGCCCGGTACCCGTGGACCCCTAAGCCAGACGGGGGCCGCCGCTAAGGGCGTGTTAACCGTTCCCGACAACACTGCGGCCGTCGTTACGGCCAGCTGGGGCGCAGCGACATAGTGGGACGGCTCCTTTCACGGAAGTATTCAGTGTTGTTGTGTGCCGCGCGTAGGCCATCGCTTAAGTTTGTGCTGCGCGCCGGCGTCTGCCTGTGTCTCGCGGGCGCGTTTATCGTCGGCGGCAACAATGCGCTGCAGACCGCGGTCGCCGAAGGCGATACCCGCACCCTCTCGTTCTTTCATCTCCACACCAAAGAAGAGATCACCGTCACCTTCAAGCGCAATGGCCGTTACGACGACGCCGCGCTGAAGAAGCTCGACTGGTTCATGCGCGACTGGCGCCGCGAAGAATCTGTCAAGATGGACCCGCATCTGTTCGATCTGATGTGGGAAGCCTATCGCGAGGTCGGCGGCACCGAGCCGATCCAGATCATCTGTGGCTTCCGCTCCAACGACACCAACGCCATGCTGCGCGCCCGCTCCAGCGGCGTCGCGCAGACCAGCCAGCACACCGGCGGCCAGGCCATCGACTTCTACATACCGGGTGTGCCGCTCGAGAAAGTCCGCAATATCGGCCTGCGCATGCAGCGTGGCGGCGTCGGTTTCTACCCGACCTCGGGCTCGCCCTTCGTCCATCTGGACACCGGCAGCGTGCGTCACTGGCCGCGCATGACGCACGACCAGCTCGCCAAGGTCTTCCCCGACGGCCGCACCGTGCACGTTCCGTCCGACGGCGTACCGCTGCCGGGCTTTGCGCTGGCGCTGGCCGACGTCGAGCGCCGCGGCGGCGCGCCATCGAGCACCGCGCTCGAGGCAGCGCGCGCGAGCGGTGTCGATGTCGCGAGCACAGAGAAGCCGAAGAGCCTGTTCGCCGCTTTGTTCGGCCGCGCCAGCAAAGATGCCGACGAAGTCAGCGAAGAAGCTGCTCCCAAGGCCGCCAATTTACGCCAGCGAGCCGTTGCAGTGGCGAGCGTGACGCCGAAGCCGGTCGAAGTCGAACGTATCGTGCCGCTGCCGATGGCGCGGCCGGTTCAGGTCGCGGCTGCGATGCCGAAGGCAAAGCCGGCCATGCCGGCGATGGCTCTGGCGTCGCTGCCGACCACCAACGTATTCGACAATCGCGGTTATTGGCGCGGCGCGGTCGAGACCGGCGACTTGGCGCCGCCCGAGCAGACCTCGCCATTCAAGCTCGCCAGCGCCGAAACCACCGGCAGCGCGAGCGCCGCGCTGGCTTATGCCGCACAGACCGAAACGCCCGCCCCGGCGCGCGTTCGCCCGATGGGGGTGGCTGGACCGAGCTTGCCGGCTGCGACCGTTGCGGCCAACACTACTCCGGTTGAGAAGCCCGCGCTCCGCCCCGCCTTCACGCCGACGCTCTCGGGCGGCGCGCCGAATTTCAACAGTCCATGGCTGCGCGCGGCGATGCTGACGCCGAGCGTCAACGGCTTCATGACCGCGACGCAACTGGGCGCTACTGACACCACGGCATTGCGTGAGTTGATGCAGAAGCCGGCTCAAGCGCTGGTGATGACCTTCGCGGCCGATCCCCTGGCCGGCATGACCGCCGAGCGCTTCAGCGGCAACGCGGTGGTGTTCCTCGCCACCGCCACCTTCACGATGCGCACGACCGCGTCGCTACGCTAAGCTTTCTTAATTGCGCGTGATCTTGCCCGAAAACCGGTTCCCACTTTTCGGGATCACGCGCTACTGCAGCATCCCGAGCGCGTGGAGGTAGGTGTCCAGCACGTCCTGCTGCTCGCGGCGTTCGTCGACGTCCATCTTGCGCATGCGCACGATGGTGCGCAGCGCCTTGGCGTCGAAACCATTGCCTTTGGCTTCGGCATAGACGTCGCGGATGTCGTCCGAGGTCGCCTTCTTCTCTTCCTCGAGCTTCTCGATGCGCTCGACGATCGCTTTGAGCTGATCCTTGGCGAATTTGGTTGATACGGACTCGTCCTGCTGAACCTGGGCAGTCGCTGCCATCGAAGGTCTCCTTGACTAGCTTGTCAGATATTTGCGCTTTGATCAGGAGGTTTCGGAATTCGCGCGCGTCAGGTCAAGGAAAGGACGGCGTCATCCACGTTGTTCACAAGCGTGAGCGCCCGGAACCACTCTTTCTGTCATCAATCAGTGCTTAGGGCTGGACTTTTCGAAGGCGGCCTTTTGCTCAGGCGACGCCTCTTTCTGGTGCTTCTTGCGCCATTCTTCGTAGGGCTCGCCGTAGACGATCTCGCGGCTCTCGTCCTTGCTCAGGGCCAGGCCCTTGGCGTCGGCGGCGTCTTTCATCCAATTCGACAGGCAATTGCGGCAGAAGCCGGCGAGATTCATCAAATCTATGTTTTGGACATCCGCACGCTCGCGCAGGTGCTCGACCAGGCGCCGGTAAACGGCGGCCTCAAGTTCTGTGCGGGTCTTGTCGTCCATGATGATCTCCTCCGATCCATGGAACATAGGCCCGCCGCGGCGGTCTTTGAAGGGCTAATGGCCGCCCAGGTAGGCCCGCTGCACGGCCGGGTCTTCCTTCAGCGCAGCGCCCGTGCCGGAGCCGACGATGCGGCCGGTCTCGATCAGGTAGCCGCGGTCGGCGATGGTCAGGCTCTGCTTGGCGTTCTGCTCGACCAGCAGGACCCCTAGGCCAGCGTCGCGGATGCGCGCCAGAATCTGGAACAGTTCCTTGCACATGATCGGCGACAGGCCGAGCGACAGCTCGTCCAGCAGAAGAATATCGGGCGACGTCATCAGCGCGCGGCCGATGGCGACCATCTGCTGTTCGCCGCCGCTCATGGTGCGCACGGTCTGGCCGAGCCGCTCGCGCAGGCGTGGAAACAACGTGAACACCGTATCGAGATTGGCGGCTTCGTTCGCGCGCGCGCGCGCCGGATAAGCGCCGAGCAGCAGATTTTCCCGCACCGTCAGTTCGCCGAAAATGCCGCGCCCCTCCGGCACCAGCGCGATGCCGGCCTCGACGATTCTGTGCGGCGGCGTGCCGGCGAGGTCCTGGCCCGCCATCACGATGCGCGCGCCGGGCGCAGGCGTCACCATGCCGCCGATCGCCTTGAGCAGCGTCGTCTTGCCCGCGCCATTGGCGCCGAGGATGACGACGATTTCCGCGCGCGCGACGGTGAGCGACACGCCATCGAGCGCGCGGTGCTTGCCGTAGAACGCCGAGACGTTTGCGATCTCAAGCATCGGCGTCTCCGAGATAGGCGCGGATGACTTCGACATTCGCCAGCACTTCGGCCGGCGTGCCTTCGGCGATCTTGCGGCCGGCATTCATCACCACGCAATGGCCGCACAGCGAGCGGATCGCGTCCATCACATGCTCGACGATGATGATGGTCAGGCCTTCGTCGCGCAGCATTTTCACCAGTGCAATGCCGACGTGGAGCTCGGACGGATTGAGACCGGCGAGCCATTCGTCGAGCAACAGTACGTCGGGGTCCAACGCCAGCGCGCGCGCCAGTTCCAGCCGCTTCTGGTCGATATAAGTGAGCTGGCCGGCGGGCATGTCGGCCTTGTCGCCAAGGCCTACCCGCGTCAGCAACGCGCGGCCGCGCTGGTCGGCATCGGCGCCCCACAGCGGCGGCGCGTGAAACGCCAGGCCGGCAATCACATTCTCCAGGCACGTCGAGGCGCCGAGCACGCGGACAAGCTGAAACGTGCGCGCGACGCCGCGCTGCGCGATGACGTGCGCCGGCAGCATGGCGATGGGCCGGCCTTCAAGCGCGATGTCGCCGCTGTCGGCCGTGATCGCGCCGGAGATCAGATTGAGCGCGGTGGTCTTGCCGGAGCCGTTGGGTCCGATCAGCCCGAGGATTTCGCCGCGGCGCAGATCGAAACTGAGACCATCGACGGCAACAAGTCCGCCGAACGCCTTGCGCACGTTGACGAGTTGCAACACCGGCGCGTCGGTCGCGGCGCTGCGCTCGGCCGGGCGCGACCAGATCAGGCCGGTGATCTTCTCGGCAAAGGCCGACATGCCGGTCACGAGCGCGGCGCGGCGCAGCGCCGGCACGCGCGACTCCAGCAAGCCGATCACGCCATTCGGCAAGGCATAGACGATGAGGATAAAAACCAGCCCCAGCAAGATACTGAAATAATTAGGGAAATTCGCTGTCAGCACTTCGAACAGCAGCACCAGAGGCACCGCGCCGAGCAGCGGTCCCCACATCGTGCCAGCACCGCCGAACAGCGCCATGATGACGACTTCAAACGAGATCACCGGGCTGAAGGCGATCACCGGATCGATATAGGTCCAGCGCGGCGCCATGATCGCTCCGGTGACGGTCATGAAGGCGGCGCTGATCGCGAACAGCGCGAGCTTGGCGCGCGTGAGATCGATGCCGACATGGCGCGCCACGGTTTCATCTTGCCCGATCACGCGCACCGCGAGGCCGAGCCTGGAGCGCCGGACCAGCCAGCCGGCGCTGATCACCATCACGACCAAGACGAGCAGCCGCCAGTAGATGCCTTCCGACGTCGTGTCGGCGAAAATATAGCGGCCGACCGAGCCGTGGATGTTCACCTCATACCAGGTGACGAGTTGGCGGATCAGTTCGGCCAGGCCGAAGCTGAAGATGACGAAGTAGATGCCCGACAGACGCAGCGTCGACAGGCCGACGACCAGCGCAACAAGGACGCCGACCGCCGCCGCTGCGACGAGCACCACCGGCCACGGCAGAAAATCCGTCAGCACCGCCGTGGTATAGGCGCCGATGCCGAAGAACGCCGCCGTCGCCAGCGAGATGTAATGCGTCGGGCCGGAGAACAGCGCCCAGGCCGTCGCCAGCACGGTGAAATACAAGAGGCTTATACCGAGCGCGAGATGATAACCGCTGGCGAACAACGGCACCGCGGCCAGCGCGGCGACGGCGATGACGGCCGCTGCGACAGTAAGTGCGCTTCGGGAATTCAACGCGCCGGCCTCCCGAACAGGCCGGTCGGCCGCCACAACAGCACGCTCAGGAACAGCGCGTAGGTCACGGCGATGGTGAGGCCGGGATCAACCAGCCGCGCCACAGCCGTCTCGGAAATGCCGAGCAGCAGGCCGGCGACCAGCGCGCCCATCATGTTGCCGACGCCGCCCATGATGACGACGATCAGCGCCTTCATGGTGAAGATCACGCCGGACGCCGCGCTAAACGTCAGAAACATGCTGATCAGCACCCCGCCGGCGCCGGCAATCGCGCCGCCAGCGGCAAAAGCCAGCGCCGAAGCCGCGCGAATATCGATGCCGCACAGCGGCGCCGATTCAGGATTGACAGCAACCGCACGCAACGCGGTGCCGAAACGCGTGCGCGTCAGCAGCAGATAGAGCAGGAGCGCGATTAAAAGCGCGAAGCCGAGCGCCAGAATGCGGTTTGCCGCCAGCGTGGTGCCGAGAATGTAGACCGGCACCGAGAGATACGAATAGCTTTGCAGGCTGCCGCCGAAGACCACCAGCATGATGCCCTGGATGACGAACAGCACGCCGAAGGTGCCGAGGATGCTGTCGACCTCGAGCATGCCCTGGTTCTTGGCGCGCTTGACCAAGGGCATCAGCACGACCTGGTAGAGCACCCAATTCGCGGCAAACGACGCCGGTACGATCACCAGCAGGCCGAGGATCGGATTGACCGACATGCCGGTGAACATGAAGAGCGCGGAAAACGCCGCCGCGATCATGAACTCGCCGTAGGACAGGTTCATGATGCGCGCGACGCCGTATTGCAGCGTCAGGCCCAGCGCGATCAGCGCGTACATGCCGCCGAGCACCAGCCCGGAGAGAACGATATCGAGGGTGAGGGTCATTTTTCTGTCCGGGGCATACTCCGCTCATTCCCGCGAAAGCGGGAATCCAGGGTCGAAAGCTCAGCGGCCAAGAACCCTGGGTCCCCGCTTTCGCGGGGACGAGCGGATGTTATGCGCCTACTCTACTTACTTCCACTCAGGCTTGGCGATCGGCGCCTTGGCGCCGCTCCTATTCATCGGCGCGAGACCGACGAAGTTGTTGCCCTGCCACTGGCCGACCGACCAGATGTTCTTGTTCTGCCCATCCACCAGCTTGATCTTGCCGATGATGGTATCGAACGAGCCGGTGTTGATCTCCTTGATCACGGCAGCGCGGTCCTTGCCGACGCGTTCGATCGCCTGCTGCAATACCTGCAGGCTGGCGTAGGTCACCGGGCTCGCCCATTGGTCGGGCTCGCGGCCGATGATCTCCTTGTGGTGCTTGACGTAGTCGGTGACGCCCTTGAGCGCCGCATCGGAACCGCCGATGCCCATCACGCCTTCGGCGTTGCCCTGGAATTTGCCCTTGAAGCCGGGGAACGCGGTGCCGACGCCGACGAACATCGCCTTCGGATTGAACGCGATCACCTTGGCGGTGTCGGTGATGGCGAAGGTGTCCGGCGGATAGCTGAAGGCGAGCAGCACGTCGGGATTGGCGGCCTGCGCATCCTTCAGCACCGGCTGCATGTCCTGGGTGCCGAACGGATAGGACTTGTCATAGACGAGTTCGAAGCCGGCCTTCTTCAGACCCTCGCGCGCAGCGGTCGACTGTTCGATGCCGAACTGGTCGGCAACGGCGATCATCGCTATCTTTTTGCCGATTTTGCCGTCCTTGTTCATCTTGGTGAAGGTCTCGACGACGCCGTCGACGATCTCCGACGGCAGGCCGAGCCAGAAGGTCAGGTTCGGCCAGCGCTTGCTGAGCGCAACCGCCTGGTTGGTGTTGGCGGTGACGGCGAGGTGCGGATAGCCGAGTTTGTTCAAGATCGGCGCGGCGGCGAGATTCATGCCGGTCGACCACGGCGGCAGGATGAAGTCGACTTTGTCCTGCGTCGCGAGGCGCTCGACCGCCTTGATCATTTCTTCCGAATTGCTGCGGTCGTCATATTCGATGACTTCGACCTTCATCTTCTTGCCGCCGACGTTGATGCCGCCGGCATCGTTCACGTCTTTCACCCAGACCTGATAGTTGGGCAGCGTCGTCACCGCGGCGCCGGCCGCGAACGGGCCGGTCTTGGAAATCGCCCAGCCGATCTTGAGCGTGTCCTGCGCCTGCGCCGGCGCGGCAAACGCCCAGGCGGCAGCCGCCAGCGTTGCCAGAATTCCCAAACGGTTTTTCATGTTAGTCGCCTCCCCATGTTTAATTCTGCCGACCGGCTATTTCTTGGTTTGCCGGTTGATCGGTTTATTTAAAGCAGGTTTTTGCGGCGGTGGGCAGCTATGCTGACAAAATGAATCCACACCTGCGCGCTTTTCTCGCAGAACTGTTCCGCATCGCGGTAGAGACGGCGCATCCCACGTCGTTTCTGCCGAAACTGCTGCCGCAACCGCCGGCGGGGAGGCTTATTCTCCTGGCCGCCGGAAAAGCCGCCGGCTCCATGGCCGAAGTCGCGGAACGCTTTTATCTCAAGGAGTTAGCCCTTCCTCCGGAACGACTCTGTGGGATAGCCGTAGCGCGTCATGGCTACGGCCGGCCGTTACAATTCATCAAGATGGTCGAAGCCGGACATCCGGTCCCCGACGCCGCCGGGCTCGAAGCCGCCAGCCGGGCACTCGAACTAGCCGATAGTGGGGGTCCCAACGATCTGGTGCTGGTGCTGATGTCGGGCGGCGCGTCCGCCAACTGGATCGCGCCGGCCGACGACATTTCGTTTGCTGACAAACAAACAGTGACGCGTGCGCTGCTACGCTCCGGCGCCAATATCGGCGAGATCAATACGGTGCGCAAACATCTGTCACGCATCAAAGGCGGACGGCTTGCCCGTCATGCTCATCCGGCAAAGGTCGTGACCATCGCGATCTCCGACGTGCCGCGCGACGATCCCTCCGCGATCGGCTCCGGGCCGACGGTGCCCGACCCGACCACGCTCGCCGACGCGCGCGCCATCGTCGCCAAATACAAACTCGAATTGCCCGACGCGGTCACGCGTGCCCTGAACGATGTGAAAAATGAATCGCCCAAGCCCGGTGACCCGGCTTTCGCCAATGCGCCTTTCACGCTCGCCGCACGGCCGGCGGATTCGCTGCGCGCGGCGGAGGCCGCCGTCGCCAAGGCCGGCTATGACTGCGTATCGCTCGGTGCAGACCTCGAGGGCGAAGCGCGCGACGTTGCCGCCGAGCACGCCAAGCGCGCCCGCGACCTGCGCGCGCAGGGCAAGCGAGCGGTGATCCTGTCCGGCGGCGAATTGACCGTCACCATGCGCGGCAAGGGCCGCGGCGGCCCCAATCAGGAATATGCGCTTGCCCTTAGTCTTGCGCTCGACGGCATGGATGGCGTGGCGGCACTGGCGGGCGACACCGACGGCACCGACGGTGGCGGCGGCGACGCCACCGACCCGGCCGGCGCTACTTGTGACGGGCAGACGGCGGCGCGGGCCAAAGCCCTGGGCCTCGATCCTGCCGCCTTTCTCGCCAACAACGATTCGACCGGTTTCTTCGAGGCCCTCGGGGATCTGGTGGCCCCCGGCCCCACCTATACCAACGTGAACGACTTTCGTGCCATCGTCGTTGACAGGCCGTGACGGGTCACGTCAAAACGCGCCCATGATGCCTGTGAAACAGCCAGTGTGACCGCATTGCCTTCGCCCACTGCCAGGCACCTAATCGCCGTTCTTGCCGCGGTTGCGCTGCTGTGCACGGCCTTCGCCGGTCCGGCACGGGCCGACTTCCGGCTCTGCAACAACACCGGCAGCCGCGTCGGCGTCGCCATCGGCTACAAGGACGCCGACGGCTGGACCACCGAAGGCTGGTGGAACATTTCGGCGCGTTCGTGCGATACACTGCTGCGCGGCGCACTGGTGGCACGATACTATTACATTTACGCGGTAGACTATGACCGCGGCGGTGAATGGTCCGGCAAAGCCTATATGTGCTCACGCGAAAAGGAGTTTACGATTCGCGGCACCGAAGACTGTCTGGCTCGCGGCTACGACCGCACCGGTTATTTCGAAGTGGATACCACCGAGCAACGCTCCTGGACGGTGCAATTGACCGACAACGCCGAACAACAGCCCGACCGGCCGCTGCCGCCTCGCGTACCGCCCGGCCCAGGGCGCGGGCCGTCGCAGGCACCCTCCAATCCATTCGAAGGCGGCAGACGATGAGACGACTACGGCGCGCCAAGATCGTCGCCACACTCGGCCCTGCCTCCTCGAATGCCGAGATGATCGGCAAGCTGTTCGCGGCCGGCGCCGACGTGTTCCGCATCAATATGAGCCACACCAGCCATGAGCGCATGCGCGAGTTGGTGGCGATGATCCGCAGCGTCGAACAGGACACTGGCCGTCCCATTGGCATTCTGGTCGATCTGCAGGGGCCGAAGCTGCGGCTGGGCAGCATCGCCGGCGGCGCGGTGATGGTGAAGAACGGCGATACTTTCGTGCTGGATCAGGATCCGGCCACCGGCGACGCTCACCGGGTCTACCTGCCGCATCCGGAAATTTTCGCCGGCGTAGAGACCGGCCACACGCTGCTGATCGACGACGGCAAGGTCCGTCTCGTCGTCACGCAGGCCGAGCCGACGCGCATCACCACACGCGTCGTGGTCGGCGGCAAACTGTCCGACCGCAAGGGCGTCAGCCTGCCGGATTCGACGATTCCGTTTTCGGCGCTCACGACCAAGGACACGTCCGATCTCGAAGCGGCGCTGGAAACCGGCATCGACTGGATCGCGCTGTCGTTCATTCAGCGCCCGGAGGACATCGCCGAAGCCAAGAAGCTCACGCGCGGCCGCGCGCTGATCATGGCCAAGATCGAAAAGCCGCAGGCGGTGCATCGCCTCGACGAAATCATCGAACTGGCCGATGCGCTGATGGTGGCGCGCGGCGACCTCGGCGTCGAGATGCCGCTGGAGAAGGTGCCGGGCGTGCAGAAGATGATGACGCGCGCCGGCAGAGCGACCGGCAAGCCGGTAGTGGTCGCGACGCAGATGCTGGAATCGATGATCACCTCGCCGGTGCCGACGCGCGCCGAGGTGTCCGACATCGCCACCGCGATCTACGAGGGCGCCGACGCGGTGATGCTGTCGGCGGAATCCGCGGCCGGGCAGTTCCCCGTCGAGGCGGTGTCGACCATGAACCGCATCGCCGAGGAAGTCGAAAACGATCCACTGTTCCGCGGCATCATCGACGCGCAACGCAGCGTGCCGGAAGCCACCGGCGCCGACGCCATCGCCGACGCCGCGCGGCACATCGCCGATACGCTCGATCTCGCAGCGGTGATGTGCTGGACCTCGTCCGGTTCGACCGGCCTGCGCATCGCGCGCGAACGGCCCCGGCCGCCAGTCATGGCCCTGACGCCCAACGTTTCGACCGGCCGCCGGTTGGCCGTGGTGTGGGGCGTACATTGCGTCGTCACCGAGGACGCGCACGACCAGGACGACATGGTCGATCGCGCCTGCCGCATCGCCTTCAAGGAAGGTTTCGCCAAGGCCGGCCAGCGCGTCATCGTCGTCGCCGGCGTTCCGCTCGGCACCCCGGGCGCGACCAACATGCTGCGCATCGCTTATGTCGGCACCGACACCACGGGCGATTGAGCGAACGCCGCTTTTAGTGTCCGACAGACCGGAAGCGTTATCGCCGATTGTTAATCTGGATTAAGATCGCCGACAGCCGATTGCGGTTAAGAATCATAAAACCCTTGTCTACTAGGATACCACGACCGAGTTTTGGGGCGAGTAGACGTATGGCGAAATCTGGGGGCTTCTACGGAACGGCGATTGGCGTCGACGGGAGCGGAGCTCACCGGCGGATCAGCGTCTTCGAAGATAAACTGGGCTTTAGATTCGTAGACGAAAATCTCGAAGACCATCGCCATCGTGCGCAATCGGCCAATGATCTTTGCGGCGACGTCGCGGCGTTGTTTGGCCTGCGCAATGTGAGGCTCGAAATGCCTCGTCTCGGCATTTATTCGACTGCCGCAAAGCCCGTCTCGAAGCCGGAGGCGGCAAAGCCGGATACCTGGGGCAGCGTGCTGAAGGCAAAGAAGCTCGGCCGCTAAGGCGATACTGAGACGCACGAAGCGCCGGAATCAGATATCGCGGCCTTCGACTTTTTCCTGCAGCGTCTTCACCACGTCGGGGATTTTCTGCAGCCGCGGATAGACCGCGAGGGCGCGGCGGTAGACTTCCAGCGCCTGCTTGTCGTCGCCGATGTCCTGCATGATCAGCCCTAAACCGGCCAGCGCGCCGAAATGGCGCGGCTCGCGCTTGAGCACTTCGCGAATGTCGGCGATCGAGCGGCCGTATTCTTTCTTCATGTAATAGAGCGTGGCGCGGCGGTTCCAGGCCTCAATGTAATCCGGCTTGATCTTGACGATGGAGTCGAGAAGCTTGAGCGCGAGATCCGTGTCCTTCTTCTCGATCGCGGTGCGAACCCGCGTCATCAGCAAGTTGGCGGTGTCGCTGCGCGAAATCACCCACTGCGCCCAGATGCGTTCTTCGATCGCCTTGGCGATGGTGTCGTCGGGCGCCGCTTTCAGCGCGCCGAACAGGAAGTCGAGATTTTGGGTGCGGTCGCCGCGGACGCCAGGCAGCTTCTTCGGCGGCTCAAGGAAGTTTCCCGTCTGAGCGGCAGCCGAGAAAGTCTGAGCCGCAGCCAAGGCGGCGCCGAGGACAAGAGCTATGAGTCGCGTGCGCACGCAGAAAGCATACGCCCTCTGCTGCGCCGCGCAATATCGCTCTGATGGGTGAAAATCGCCGCCGCGAAGACCGGAAAAGGACTTAGGCCTTTAAAATGAGGCTAGCCTTGGCGCGCTTTGTAGCGGCTATTGGTCTTGTTGATGATGTAAACGCGGCCCTTGCGCCGGACAATCTTGTTGTCACGGTGGCGGGTACGTAGCGATTTCAACGAGTTACGGACTTTCATGGGCTCGGCTCTGATCTCTCTGTTGCCGGGTTAATAGGGGGGCTACCCGCCCCTGTCAACGCAAGCTGCCCACCCTTGGTTACCAGAGTGGGCCTCTCTACAGTCCCGCCCCGACGTCCAGCCAGGGGCCAACCATGCAGCGCAGCACTGACCGCTTTCTGACCACGCATACCGGCAGCCTGCCCCGGCCGGAGGACCTGATTAAGACCATGTACGCCAAGGAAGAAGGCGTGCCGGTCGATGCGGAGGCGCTGGCCGCCCGGGTGCGCGCGGCTGTCGCGGAACTGGTCAAGAAGCAGGCCGATGCCGGCATCGATTTGATTAATGATGGAGAGATGTCGAAGCCGAGCTACGCCACCTACATCAAGGACCGGCTCAACGGCTTCGGCGGCACCGGGAATACCTTCGTGTACCAGGACGTCCACGAGTTCCCGATGCTGGAGAGGCGTGTGTTCGGCGATCCCGGCCGCTCGCGGCGCAAGACGCCGGC
>JANMSZ010000406.1:0-7713 GCA_031389925.1 Hyphomicrobiales bacterium
CATCGTCGCGCACATCGATCATGGCAAATCGACGCTGGCCGACCGGCTGATCGGGCTCACCGGCGGGCTCGACGCGCGCGAGATGGCGGGCCGCGAGCAGATCCTCGACTCGATGGACATCGAGAAGGAGCGCGGCATCACCATCAAGGCGCAGACCGTGCGCCTGAAATACCATGCCAAGGACGGCCAGGATTACATCCTCAACCTGATCGACACCCCCGGCCACGTCGACTTCGCCTATGAGGTCAACCGCTCGCTCGCCGCCTGCGAAGGCTCGCTGCTGGTGGTCGACGCCTCGCAAGGCGTCGAGGCGCAGACGCTCGCCAACGTCTATCACGCGCTCGATGCCGGCCACGAGATCGTGCCGGTGCTCAACAAGGTCGATCTGCCGGCGGCCGAACCCGAGAAGATCAAGCAGCAGATCGAGGACGTCATCGGACTGGACGCCTCCGACGCCATCATGATCTCGGCCAAGACCGGCTTGGGCGTGCCCGACGTGCTCGAAGCCATCGTCACGCGGCTGCCGCCGCCGAAGGGCGACCGCGACGCGCCGCTCAAGGCGCTGCTGGTCGACAGTTGGTACGATGCTTACTTGGGCGTTGTCGTTCTGGTGCGCATCGTCGACGGCGTGCTGAAAAAAGAACAGCGCATCCGCATGATCGGCATCGACGCCGCTTATGAAGTCGACCGCGTCGGCGTGTTCACCCCGAAGCTAGCCATCGTCGACGAGCTCGGCCCCGGCGAGATCGGCATGCTCACCGCCTCGATCAAGGAAGTCGCGGACACGCGCGTCGGCGACACCATCACCGACGAGCGCAATCCGGTCGACGAGCCCCTGCCCGGCTTCAAGCCGTCGATCCCGGTCGTGTTCTGCGGCCTGTTTCCGGTCGATGCCGCGCAGTTCGAAGATCTGCGCGCGGCGATGGGCAAGCTGCGGCTCAACGACGCCAGCTTCTCGTTCGAAATGGAAACCTCAGCCGCGCTCGGCTTCGGTTTCCGCTGCGGCTTCCTCGGCCTGCTGCATCTCGAAATCATCCAGGAGCGGCTCGAGCGCGAGTTCAATCTCGATTTGATCGCGACGGCGCCGTCGGTCATCTACAAGATGAACCTGCGCGACGGCACACACATCGAGTTGCACAATCCGGTCGACATGCCGGACGTGATGAAGATCCTCACCATCGAGGAGCCGTGGATCGAAGCGACGATTCTCACGCCCGACGACTATCTCGGCTCGGTGCTCAAGCTGTGCCAGGATCGCCGCGGCACGCAGAAGGAGCTGACCTATGTCGGCTCCCGCGCCATGGTCAAATACGACCTACCGCTCAACGAAGTCGTGTTCGATTTCTACGACCGGCTGAAGTCGGTGTCGAAGGGCTATGCCTCGTTCGACTATCACCTCACCGACTATCGCGAAGCCGACCTGGTGAAGATGTCGATCCTGGTCAACGACGAGCCGGTCGACGCGCTGTCGATGCTGGTGCATCGCACTCGCGCCGAAACGCGCGGCCGCGGCATGGTCGAGAAGCTGAAAGAACTGATCCCGCCGCACATGTTCCAGGTGCCGATCCAGGCCGCCATCGGCGGCAAGATCATCGCGCGCGAAACCGTGCGCGCGCTGCGCAAGGACGTGACGGCCAAGTGCTACGGCGGCGACGCCACCCGCAAACGCAAATTGCTCGACAAGCAGAAGAAGGGCAAAAAGAAAATGCGGCAGTTCGGCAAGGTCGACATTCCGCAGGAAGCGTTCATCGCCGCGCTGAAGGTGGATACGTGAGAGAAACTCTCGCGGTTTGACGCCGTCGATTGACGTAGTGCTCCACCTGCAGCGCCAACGCCTGCTTCGCAATGCCACTGCCTCATATGTCACGATCGCGCTATTGTCGGCTCGCGAGCCACAGGCAGGGGCATCATGACAATCGAAGCCAGTCGAAATGTAATTGAGCTTCGCGTCGACGACATCGCGCAGCTTTTCCACACGCTTGACCCGTTTCCGTTTCGCGAAAAAGACCTCGACCGGGAGGCGGAAGAGTACATCGTCGGCTGGGCACGCGAACTGCCCGTCCACGAGGGCATCAAAATCGTCATTGATTTCCCGGACACCACAATCCAGACGACGACAGCCAGGGAGCTCGGCGAAGCCTTCAGCCGCTATTTCTCCGGCCGAGCCATCGCTCTTCAGCGCGACCTCAATGAGCTGTTTCGGGTCGGCCGCCGTTCGCTGGCGATCGGCGTGGCCATTCTCATTGCATGCCTGATGGCCGCGCATTTCGCCGTTGGCGTATTCTTTGAACCGCCGTTTCGGCGATTGGTCGAGGAAAGCCTTCTAATCCTGGGCTGGGTGGCCAATTGGCGCCCGCTCGAAATATTTCTGTACGATTGGTGGCCGCTCGCACGCCGACGCGATTTGTATCGGCGGCTTGCCTCGGCCATCGTCGAGCCAAGACCCTATGCCGTCTCCGGATCGGACGCGGAACCGACGGGTGCCGGAGCAGGATGAAATGATCGCCGCTGCTGCGCGCGGGCGCTGGTTTTAGTTTCGAGAATTCTACCAGCGCCGGTAACGGCGATCGGTGCTCGGCTCGCTGTAGAAAATTTCCTCGAAGCTTTGCGAGTACCGGATGCTCGGGCGCGTTTGGCCGCGCGGCTGACGGTCCGTGACGACAGCGACCGGCGTCGCTGCGGGATAGCGCCGGTGGGCCATCAATTCTTCGCCGCCGCCGATGACGACGATGCGCGTGTCGGCGGTGCGATGCCGAACCAACTCGAACAGCGTCGCGGCGTTGTTCGGATGCAGGCGGATGCAGCCATGCGAGGCCGGGCGGCCGAGGCGCGAGACTTCGGTGCTGCCGTGGATGGCGTAGCCACCGTTGAAAAAGATCGAATGCGGCATCGGCGACCAATCGTACTTGCGCGAGTACCACTGGCGTTCCAGGCGCTGCGGCCGGTAGCTGCCGTTCGGCGTCCGATAACCCCAGCGCGCGGTCGAGACCGACCATTGGTATCGCGTGGTGCCGTCCACCACGACGGTGAGACGCTGCGCCGTCTTGTCGACGGTGACGGCGACGCCCGCATGGACCGCGACAGTCGCGGCAAGCGAAAGAACCATCGCGGCGATGGCGATGACGAAACGACGCATACGCAACTCCCCAAAAAAACTTCTAGCCAGTTTCTCCCTGCCGATCCGAACTCTTGTCGCGTTTGGTTACCGCGTGATGCCGTATTTCCGGTCGAGGCTGCGCAACCAGGCCTGGCGCTCGCGCAGGACCTGCGCCTCGTCGCTGCTCACCGAGACGCGATAGGAAACGGCGCGGGCAAAGCCCGTCGCGCGCGGCGTGCTGGCTGGCTCGGCATCGGCGCTCACGTCCGCGAGCGCATGGGCCCTGGCGGAGAATTCGGCGCGGCCTTCCGCGCTGGCTAAATGCTCCGGCGCCGCGCCGTCCAGGTCGGCAACGCTGGCAGGCTTGTCGCCGGGCGCCGGCTGCGGCACAGGCAGCGCGCCGTTCATTACCACGACCCGGGTGTTGGCGATGCCCTGGCGGCGCACCAGCGAATACAGGATGGCGGCGTTGTCGGGCCGCAGCCGCACGCAGCCATGCGAGGCGGCGCGGCCGAGATTGTAGGCTTCCATGGTGCCATGCACGGCATAGCCGCGATGGAAGAACACGGCCCATGGCATCGGCGTCATCTGGTATTGGCGCGAATACCAATGCCGCTCCAGCCGCACCGGACGGAATTTGCCGGCCGGCGTGGCGTGGCGTGGCAGGCCGGTCGACACCGGCCAGCGATAGGTCTCGACGCCGTCGATCATGACGGCCGCGCGCTGCTGCGACTTGCTGATGTTGACCAGAACGTCGGCCCGCGCGGGGCTCAGGCAAAGCAGTGCGCCGAGGGTTGCAATCGCGATGCAACGCATGATCTAGCCCCACAATCCGTCCGGAACCGAGACAACGGCGGCAGCTTCGCTTACCGGCGGCGGCCTTGTAAAGGGTTCGTTAACCATAAAAGCCCCTGTCGCCATTCGCATTTCCGTGATTGGCGGCAAATTGGAACCGGGCCCGCGATCTAAACCATGGCGCGCATTTAACCTGACAGCCGGGGCCAAAATCGCTTAGATCGGCGCATCATGATCGTGCGATACGCCATTCTGCTGGGTGCAACCGCGGCCTTCGTCGTCGTCGGCCTCGCCGCCGTCGAGCACGTCAAGGTCGCGCAAGCGCAGGCGCCCGCCGCAACTGCGGACACGTCCGCTGCGCCGCAGGCAACCGAGGCCGCTCCGCCGGAGGCCGCTCCGCCGCAAGCCGACGTGACGGCGCCAACCGCGCCCCTCATCAGGCCGACAGTCGAAAATCCGCTGCCGGAAAATCCGACGCCCCTCGTCACCGCGCCACCGGTCGAAGCGCCGGCACCGGTTGTGACCGCGCCGATGCCGCCGGAAAAGCCGGCGGTCACCGACAAGAATGAAAAGTCCGCCAAGCAGTTGTTCGGCGCGGCGAAGCTACCGACCCTCGGCAAGGCCATGGCGATCGGTTATTATCCAGGCGGCTGTCTGCAAGGCGCGGTCGAAATGCCGGCCAACGGGCCGACCTGGCAGGTGATGCGGCTGTCGCGCAATCGCAACTGGGGCCACCCCAGCCTGATCCACTTCCTCGAAAAATTTGCGCCCGCCGCCAGCAAGGCTACCGGCTGGCACGGCATTCTGGTCGGCGACCTGGCGCAGCCGCGCGGCGGACCGACTCCGTTCGGCCACCGCAGCCATCAGACCGGTCTCGACGTCGATGTCTGGTTCATGCCGATGCCGAACCGCATTCTCACCGATGAGGAACGCGAGAAGACCTCGGCAATCAATCTGGTCGCGGACGACTGGAAGCGCCTCAATCCGAAGACCTGGACGCCGCAGCACGTCGCCTTCATCAAGGCCGCGGCCGAACAGCAAAATGTCGAACGCGTGCTGGTCAACGCCGCGATCAAGCAGGAGCTGTGCCGCGTCGACAAGACTCGCACCGGCTGGATGTCGAAGGTGCGGCCCTGGTACGGCCACCACGATCACATCCATGTGCGGCTGTCGTGCCCGGCCGACTCGCCGAACTGCCGCAAGCAGCCGGCGGTGGGCGAGGAAGACAGCTGCAGCGCCAAAGCGCTCGAGCACTGGTTCTCCGACAAGGTGTTGAAACCACCGAAGCCGACAAAGCCGACGACGCCGGCCAAGCCGCCGCGCCCGATGATGCTGTCGGACCTGCCGCCGGCCTGCAAGAACGTGCTCGAAGCGCCGGCGAAAACCATCAAGGCCGGTCTGCCCTAGGCGACGGGCAGCACGTTCGATACTTGACCTGCTCGCGCAACGCGCCCGCGAACGCGGCCTGGTGCATGCGCGCTCGCACATCGGCGGCTGCTCGAGGACGAGCCGCAGCACTGCGGCATCGACGCCAATTCAATTGTCGCCGCGGCGCAATCCATCGCGCCGGGCCGGCCGATCAGGCATCTAAAAGCATTACCGTAATCCGCTCATTCCCGCGTAAGCGGGAATCCAGTTCTTTGGCGCCGAGTTCGCAACCCTGGATCCCCGCTTTCGCGGGGATGAGCGGAGGAGGTGCTACTTCCCATCCTCCAAAATCATCGCCGCGCCTTTCTCGGCAATCATCATGGTCGGCGAATTGGTATTGCCCGAGGTGATCGACGGCATCACCGAAGCGTCGATCACCCGCAGGCCGTCAAGGCCGATGACGCGCAGCCGCGCATCGACCACGGCGCGGGCGTCGTCATCCCGGCCCATCTTGGCGGTGCCGACGGGGTGGAAAATGGTCGTGCCGATATCGCCGGCGGCCTTTTCCAGCGCCGCCTCATCATCGCTACGCACGGCCTCGCCCGGCAGATATTCGACCGGCGAATATTTCTGCAACGCCTTCTGCGCAACAATGGCGCGCGTGACACGGATGGAATCGGCGGCGACGCGGCGGTCTTCCGGCGTCGACAGATAATTCGGCGCGATCGCCGGCGCCTGCGCGGGGTCGGCGGACTTGAGCGTGATCGCGCCGCGCGAGGTCGGCCGCACGTTGGCGACGCTGGCGGTGAAGGCCGGAAACGGGTGCAGCGGCTCGCCGAACTTGTCGAGCGACAAAGGCTGCACGTGATACTGGATATTGGCGCGGTCCTGCGTCTTGTCGGAGCGCGTGAAGGCGCCGAGCTGCGACGGCGCCATGGTCATCGGCCCGCGCCGCCGGAAGACATAATCCAGCCCCATGCCGAGCTTGCCGAGCAGCGAGGCATTCATCGCGTTCAATGTCTTCACGCCGGATACCTTGTAGATCGTGCGCAGTTGCAGATGATCGTGCAGGTTGGCGCCAACGCCAGGCTTGTCGAGCACCAGTGGAATGCCGTGGCCGCTGAGCTGCGCCGCCGGTCCGACGCCCGACAGCATCAACAGATGCGGCGAACCGATCGCGCCGGCCGACAGGATAATCTCGCCGCGGCATGTGGCGCTGCGCAGTTGACCATCCTGCCGCCAGCGCACGCCCGCCGCGCGCTTGCCGTCGAATGTAACGCCTTCGGCGAGGCATCCCGACTCAAGCTGAAGATTTTTCCGGTGCAGCACCGGCTTCAAAAACCCGCGCGCGGCGGACCAACGCCGGCCTCGCCTTTGGTTGACGTGGAAATAACAGATGCCTTCGTTGTCGCCGGTGTTGAAGTCCGGCACCGTCGGGATGCCGTATTGGTTCGCCGCCTCGCGGAACGCGTCGAGAATTTCCCATGACAGCCGCGGCTCTTCGACCCGCCATTCGCCGCCGGCACCATGATGATCGCCGGTCGTGATGAAATGATCGACGTGCTTGCGGAAAAACGGCCGCACGTCGTTCCACGACCAGCCGGGCAGCCCGAGTTGCCGCCACTGGTCGTAGTCGGTGGCCTGACCCAGCATGTAGATCATGCCGTTGATCGCCGACGAGCCGCCGATCACCTTGCCGCGCGGATAATTCAGGCTGCGGCCGTTGAGGCCCGGCTCCGGCTCGGTCTTGAACATCCAGTCGGCGCGCGGATTGCCGATGGCATAGAGATAGCCGACCGGAATGTGAAACCAGATCCAGTTGTCGCGGCCGCCTGCTTCCAGCAGCAGCACGCGCTTGGACGGATCGGCCGACAGCCGGTTCGCCAGCACGCAGCCGGCCGAGCCCGCCCCGACGATGATGTAATCGTATTCGCCCTCGAGCAGCGCCGCCTCGGACATCATGCCTCCCGCGCTTTTGGGTCAGTGTGCTGTGCCGGGAGGTGCGGCGCAATCGCCGCCTATATCGGCCGCCCTCCTCCTTGCCCCGGTGACAGGCCGCGCCGGGTTTGCTACACAGATTGGCGACCCGCGGCGCTCCGTGCGCGCGCCGCGTTTGTCCGGAACGGCGATTCCGACAGGTCGATCCACCATATTCGATCCCTGGCCATAGCGCGTCGAAGACGCGCGTAAACGCGCTGGTGGCCATTGCGCCCGAGGAGAACCGCCATGCTGACACGCGCCGCGCTCGCCTTGCTTGCCGTTCTGTCCACCACCCTGCCGGTCCGCGCACAGGAGCAGACCGTCACGGTGTTCGCCGCAGCGTCGGTGAAGAACGCGCTCGACGACATCATCGCCGCCTATGGACGCAATTTCGGCCGCAAGGTGGTGGCGAGCTATGCGGCCTCGTCGGCGCTGGCGAAGCAGATCGAGGAGGGCGCGCCGGCCGACGTGTT
>JANMSZ010000413.1:0-6776 GCA_031389925.1 Hyphomicrobiales bacterium
AGCCCTTCGCTCTTTGGGCAGCATCTTTACCGGGCCTGTCTAGTCCTTGCGCTCGAGTTTCTCGGTGGCGCCGAGGCTCTTGAGATATTCGCCCTCCTCTGGCCGCCCTGTGACCGCGTGCTCGGTGAAGCCGAGTTTCGACAGGATCGCGATCGCCACCGAACCGACGCCGCCCGCGGCGCCTGTGACGGCAATGGGGCCGCGCTCCGGCGTCAAACCATGGCGCTGCAGCGCCATCACCGCCAACATGGCGGTGTATCCCGCTGTGCCGATCGCCATCGCCTCACGCGCGCTCATGGTCGCCGGGAGCGGCACCAGCCAATCGCCTTTGACCCGCGTCTTTTCCGCGTAAGCGCCGAGATGGGTCTCGCCGGTGCCCCAGCCGTTGAGGATGACCTTGTCGCCCGGCTTCCAGGCCGGATTGGTGGAGGTCTCGACAGTGCCGGCGAAGTCGATGCCGGCGATCATCGGAAAGCGGCGCACCACCGGCGCCTTGCCGGTGATGGCGAGGCCGTCTTTGTAATTGACCGTGGAATAGTCGACCGCGACGGTGACGTCGCCGTCCATCAGATTGGCTTCGTCGAAATCGGTCAGCGTGGCTTTAGTGCCGCTCTCCGCCTTTTCGACCACAATCGCTTTGAATGTGCCCACTTAGCGCTCCCTCACACAATTTTGGGAGCATTCTTGGCGCGCTATGGTTTTGGGCGCAAGCGCATGATCCCGAAAAGTGTGAAGCGGTTTTCGGATAAGATAATGCGCAATGAAAATGTCAGGCCGGCGCCAAGGCCGGGCGCACCACGGGCTTCTCGACGATCGGCAGATTGATAAGCGCCGACAGCACGCCGAAGAACACCGACAGCCACCACACCGGATCGTACGAGCCCCAGCGCTCGAACACCAAGCCGCCGAGCAACACGCCGAGGAAGCCGCCGACCTGGTGGCTGAAGAAGGCAAAGCCGAACAGCATGGTCATCCAGCGCGTGCCGAACATCACCGCCACCAGACCCGAGGTCGGCGGCACCGTGGAGAGCCACAGCAGCCCTGTAACCGCGCCGAAGATCAGCGTCGTCGTCGTCGTCGCCGGCACCAGGATGAAGGCAACGATCGACAGCGCGCGGCCGAAATAGATGATCGACAGAATATAGCGCTTCGGCATGCGGCCGCCGAGATAGCCGGACGTCAGCGAGCCGACGATATTGAACAGGCCGATGACGGCGAGCGTCCAGCCGCCGACCTGCGCCGAGATCCCGCGGTCGATCAGATAAGATGGCAGATGCACGGTGACGAAAGCGAGTTGGAAGCCGCAAGTGAAGAAGCCAAGCACCAGCAACACGTAGGAGCGATGACTGAACGCCTCGGTCAACGCCTGCTTCACCGATTGACCAGCGAGCGGAGCCGGCGCGCCGGCGGGACGTGGCGGTGTCGCCAAGGCCATCGACAAAGGCAGGATCAGCAGCAACACGCCGCTGAAGATAAGGAGCGCCGTCTGCCAGCCGTAAGCGTCCATCAAGGCGACGCCGAGCGGCGAAAACAAGAATTGTCCGAACGAACCGGCGCCGGTGCCGACGCCGAACCCGATCGAGCGCCATTCTTCCGGCAGCAGCTTGCCGAAGCCACCGATGACGATCGTGAACGAACTGGCGGAAAGTCCGAAGCCGACAAGGACGCCGGCGGTCAGATCGAGCGTGCCCGGTGTCGTCGAATAACCCATCAAGCCGATGCCGGCCGCGTACAGAATCGCGCCGAAGGCCAGCACTTTGTTGGTGCCGTATTTATCGGCGATGGCGCCGGCGAAAGGCTGTCCGACACCCCACAGCAGATTCTGGATCGCCAGCGCCATCGCGAAGACGTCGCGGCCCCAATGGTTGGTCTGCGACATCGGGCTGAGGAAAAAGCCGAGCGACGAACGCGGGCCGAAGCTGATCATCGCGATCAGACAGCCGCACACCATGATGACCAGCGGCGTGCGCCATCCCACAGCCGCCGCTGCCCTTCCCGTCGCGCCCTGCAATGTCATTTGGAATTCTCCAGCCGCGCCGATGCGGCCCGTTCACCCGGAAAGATATGCTCCCGGTCCAGGGTGCGATGCAAGATATAGGCTTCGGCACGACGGCCAAAACGAATATTCGTGATCCCAAGCATTTGAGCGGCGCATAGCTCGACGAAAGTCGCGCCACTACAGCCGTTTGGCCTCGGCTTCGGTGGCTTTGGCGTCGCCCCAGGTCGGCTCGTCCCGGCCATCGCCCCAGTTGAGCGGGCGATAGAACTTGTGGACGCCTAGGCTGTACATTTTCTTCATCTCGCCGACCCAGCTCGGGTGCACCCAGTAGGCATGGTAATGGGTCGACTTCGCGACCTCCGGCATCCACAGCTTGCCGTCGAGCATGTCTCGGGCAATGCGCTTGGCGCGCTCCCAGGGATCCGACTCGGTGACGATGTCGGGAATGCCGTCACAGGCGAAGGTGAACTGGCAGGAGTTATGACGGTGGGCATTCTGATAAACCACGCCACAGACGGTCTTGGGATAGAACGGCGAGAACACGCGGTTGAGCACCACCTGCGCCACGGCAATTTGCCCGCGCACCGGTTCGCCGCGCGATTCGAAATAGATCGCATTGGCGAGGCACTTCTCCGACTTGGCACGCTCGGCGCCGGCGCCAAGGCCGAGCCGCTCGGCCGGCGATTTCGGCCGCTGTTCGGCGCCGGTCACCTCGCCTTTGCTGGCGATGGTTTCACCGGGCAAGTTGGCGTTGTCCGGCGGCGTCCCCAGTGCGGACTGCTTGATGTCGGTATCGCCGGAGGCGCGCGAGGCCATCACCACCGGCGCTTCGCCCGGCGCCCAAGGCGCTATCGCCGTGCGCTCCCCGGCCAACGGATCGGCGCCAAAGAAGATATTGCCGTCATCTTTTTTGACGCCGCCACGCGGCGCGACGGCGGTCAGATTGGTCGGGGGAATATCGGCGTAAGGCAGATCGACGTCGGCGGTGACGCTGCTGCGATCCGGCACTTCGGGAAACTCGTATTCGGAATAAGGCTCGAAGCGGCCGGCTTCTTTTTCAATCTTCGCCATCGGATCGGCTGTAGCTTCCGGCATCGGCTCGATGGCGAGCGCAGGCGGCAAAGGCGGCAACGGCTCGCGCGCCCGCGACAACGCGGAGTCGCCCTTGGTCTTGCGGTTGACCTTGGGGAATTGCAGCGGCGCCATCGGATCGCCGAGCGGCTGCGAACCGATCGAGCCGGTGATGTCGGCCGGGTCGAAATTGGCGAGCGCGTAAAGCGGCGGCGGCGGGATCGCCGTGCCGACCGGACGCGGCATGCTGAACATGGCGGCGTGAATGGTGCCGAACGGCGACGCGATCAATCGCGCACGCGCGCGCTCGGTAACCGCCGGCTGGCCCGCCAGCAGGGCGCCGAGATCTTGAAAACCGATGCTGCTGGGCAGCAGCGCTAAGGCGAGCGCACCGAAACCGATCCGGGCAATCGTCCGCCGCTGACGCTTCTGTGGAACTTTCGTCCGCACGCTCAGGCTACACCACAACAAAACAATGCCCACGCCTGCCGCCCGGCTGGCGACAATGCGACATGATTTTTTATGGACTGATTAACCTTGCGAAGCTGTTAACTACGCCGCCGCGGCGGTGCGAGCGCCGCAACTGCGTAAACGCTTCGTGAATATGTGCCCGATATCGCGGCCTTTGCCGCCGATTGATGCAGCGCACGCTCATTTGCAGTTGTCCGCGGACGCTGCGGCAACTGTTTAGAAAATATTGTTAACTATATCGCAATTGCTACAGACGATTATGACGGCCACCCGATACCGACGAGCCGGCATGTTTTCATCTTGGTTGCCATCGACCGCCGCAGGCCAATTGGTTCTGCTGGCAGCCGTCTCTCTGGGCGCGCTGGCGTTTGCCGGCTTCGTCTACAATCGGCAAGCGTCACGATTTAACCGGCTGTCGGCCGCGGTCGACAACATGTCGCAGGGGTTGAACGTATTCAACGCGCAGGGCCGCATCACTCTGCTCAATCGCCGCTATCTCGAGATGTACAATCTCTCGTCCGAGATCGTGAAGCCGGGCTGCACCCTGGTGCAATTGCTGCAGCACCGTAAGGACACCGGCCTGTTCAAAGGCGACGTCGAACCCTATTGCCGCAAGATCATGGAAGAGATGACGCACGGCAAGGCGATGTTTCATTATGTGCAGGCCAGCGACGGCCGCATCGTGCTGGCCAAGAACCAGCCGATACCGGGCGGCGGCTGGGTTTCCACCCATGAAGACGTCACCGAGCAGCGCACCGCCGAGCAGGAGCGTACCGCCATCCGCGGCCAAGAGCAGCGGCGCTCGGCGATCGATGCCGCGATCGCGATGTTCCGGCCGCAGGTCGAAAAGCTTCTGTCCAGCGTCAGCGGCAGCGCCACCGCCATGCGCTCCACGGCCGGCGCCTTGTTCGGCTCGTCGGATCAGACGTCGCAACGCGCCGAGAGCGCGGTACACGCGTTCCATGAGGCGTCCGCCAACGTCGAGACCGTCGCGGTCGCGGCCGACGAACTGTCGCATTCCATCGCCGAGATCAGCCGTCAGCTCACGCACACCAGCAAAGTCGTCGAACTCGCGACCAGCGAAGCGCACGCCACCGACACCGAAATTGCAGGCCTTGCCGAAGGCGCCCAGAAGATCGGCGACGTCATCAAGCTGATCCGGGATATTGCCGGGCAGACCAATCTATTGGCGCTCAACGCCACGATCGAAGCGGCGCGCGCCGGCGAAGCCGGCCGCGGCTTCGCCGTGGTGGCCTCCGAGGTCAAATCGCTGGCGGTGCAGACCGCCAAGGCCACCGAAGATATCGCCAGTCACATTCAGGGCGTGCAGGACTCGACTGCCGGCGCGGTCGAAGCCATCCGCCAGATCGCCACGCGCATGCAGGAAATCAATCAATACACCGCGGGGGTCGCCGTCGCGGTCGAACAGCAGAACGCGGCGACCGGCGAAATCTCGCACAACGTCGCGAGCGCCGCGCAAGGCACCGGCCACGTCGTCGAGGTGCTGAGCGAAGTGTCGAACGCCGCGACCGAGACCCGCGCCTCGGCGGAGGTGGTGCGCGACGCATCGGCGACAGTGGAAGCCGCCGTCGCCAAACTGCGGCTTGAGGTCGAGGACTTCCTCACCAAGGTCGCGGTTTAGGTTCGTCAGGCCTGGCTGGCAGCGGTTTTCCCTAACGCCGCCTGTGCTGCCGCCAATCGCGCAATCGGCACGCGGAACGGCGAGCACGACACATAATCGAGTCCGGCCTCGTGGCAGAAGGCGACCGACGCCGGATCGCCGCCATGCTCGCCGCAGATGCCGACCTTGAGCTTGGGGCGGACCTTGCGGCCGCGCTCGACGCCGATACGCACCAGTTCGCCGACACCCAGTTGATCGATCGACACGAAGGGGTCGGAGCCCAGGATGCCGCGCGCGGTATAGATGCCGAGGAAGCTGGCGGCATCGTCGCGGGAAATGCCGAACGTGGTCTGCGTCAGATCGTTGGTGCCGAACGAGAAGAATTCGGCGGTCTCCGCGATCTCACCGGCCATCAGGCAGGCGCGCGGCAATTCGATCATGGTGCCGACGTCGTAATCGAGCTTGGCGCCGGTTTCCTTGGACACCGCCTCCGCCATCGCATCGATGCGCGCCTTCACGAGATCGAATTCGGCCTTGGTCGCGATCAGCGGCACCATCACTTCAGGCTTCACAGACTTGCCGGTGCGCTTGGCCGCCTCGACGGCCGCTTCGAAAATGGCGCGGGCCTGCATCTCGGCGATTTCCGGATAGGCGATGGCGATGCGGCAGCCGCGGAAGCCGAGCATCGGATTGAACTCATGCATCTCGCGCGCACGATTGGCGAGCTTCTTCGGATCGGCGCCCATCGCGGCGGCGACCTCGGCGATTTCTTCCTCGCCATGCGGCAGGAATTCGTGCAGCGGCGGATCGAGCAGACGGATGGTCACCGGCCGGCCCGCCATGATCTCGAACAGCGCGACGAAATCGTTGCGCTGCATCGGCAGCAATTTCGCGAGCGCGGCGCGGCGGAATTTCTCGTCGTCGGCCAGGATCATCTCGCGCACCGCCTGGATGCGCTCCTCGTCGAAAAACATGTGCTCGGTGCGGCACAGGCCGATGCCTTCGGCGCCGAACCGCACCGCCGCCTTGGCGTCGGCCGGCGTATCGGCATTGGCGCGCACGCCGAGCTTGCGCACCTTGTCGGCCCAGCCAATCAAAGTTTCGAATTCGCCGGACAGTTGCGGCTCGATCATGTCGACCTTGCCGGCCAGCACCTGGCCGGTGGAGCCGTCGACGGTGATGAACTCGCCCTTTTTGAAGGTCTGCCCGCCCGCGGTCATGGTGCCGGCGCCGTAGTCGACGCGCAGCGAGCCTGCGCCGGAGACGCAGGGCTTGCCCATGCCACGCGCGACCACGGCCGCATGCGAGGTCATGCCGCCGCGGGTGGTGAGAATACCTTCGGCGGCGTGCATGCCGTGAATGTCTTCCGGCGAGGTCTCGACCCGTACCAAAATGACCTTGCGGCCGTCGGACTTGAGCGTCTCGGCCTCGTCGGACGAGAACACGATCTCGCCGGAGGCCGCGCCAGGCGATGCCGGCAGGCCGGTCGCGACCACTTTGCGGTGCGCGCGCGGATCGATGGTCGGATGCAGCAACTGGTCGAGCGTCAGCGGCTCGATGCGCATGATCGCTTCTTCTTGCGTGATCAGCTTTTCATTGGCGAGTTCAACGGCA
>JANMSZ010000450.1:0-4705 GCA_031389925.1 Hyphomicrobiales bacterium
CGCCCTTCCACGGAATATCGTTCGGCGGCTGCAGACCTTCGAGCGCCGAGCAGAACGCGGTCGGCGCGGCGTTGATCGCCAGCGCCGGATGATAGACGCGGCCGAGTTCTTCCGAACCCGGATGCACATGCACCAGCTTCATCTGGGGCTCGGGAATATCGAACAGCGTGTAGCTCTGCGACGCCATCTCGCTCATGCGGCTGCCGATCATCAGCACCAGGTCGGCACCTTTGATGCGCGCCAGCAGCTTCGGATTGGGACCGATGCCGCAGTCGCCGGCGTAATTGGCATGCGTGTGATCGAACAGATGGCCGCGGCGGAACGTGGTCGCGACCGGCAACGCGAAGCGTTCGGCGAAACGATGCAGCGCGGCCCAGGCGGCTTCCGACCAGCGGCTGCCGCCGGCGAGCACGATCGGACGCTTCGCCGCCCACAGCATCTTTTGCAGCCGGCTCATGTCGGTGAGGCCCGGCCAGATTTCCACCGGCTCGAACGCCAAAGCGTCCGGCGTGACGACGCGCTCGGTCAGCATGTCTTCCGGCAGCGCGATGACCACCGGACCGGGCCGGCCATTGCAGGCGGTGTGGAAGGCGCGCGACACCAGCTCGGGGATGCGCGCCGGATCGCCGATCTCGGTCGCCCATTTGGTCATGGTGCCGAACACCGCGCGGTAATCCAGCTCCTGGAACGCCTCGCGCTCGCGCATGTGGCGGCCGACCTGGCCGACGAACACGATCATCGGCGTGGAGTCTTGCTGCGCAATGTGGATGCCGGCCGACGCATTGGTGGCGCCGGGGCCGCGCGTGACGAAGCAGATGCCGGGCCGGCCGGTGACCTTGCCGACGGCTTCCGCCATCATCGCCGCGGCGCTCTCGTGGCGGCAGACGGTGAGCTTGATGGTGCTGTCGTGGAGCGCATCGAGCGCGGCAAGATAACTCTCGCCCGGCACGCAGAAGGCGTGCTTGACGCCATGGATCGCCAACTGGTCGATCAGGATCTGGCCGCCGGTACGGGTGCCGTCATTGCTGCGCATCGCGAGAACTCCGTCAATGGATCGCGCGCTTTATAGGCGATGAGTACCGCCGTGCGAACCCCGTCATGCGCAGGTTTTTTGCGCAGACTTTCGCCCACGCATGACGGAAAGAAGCGTCTTTAAGCCTTCGGATGAATTTTCGGTTTCGCGATCGGCGGCGACCACGGCGTCGTCAGCATCAGGCAATTTTCCTGCGAGACGATGTTGCCGGCCTTGACGTTCTCGGCCAGGAACACCGCCCAATCCGGGTCCTTCGCCATCGCGGCGCGCTTCTGCTCGCGGTCGGCGGCGCTCTCATAGACCCAGATATGGGTGAAGGTGTTGAGTTCGCCGCTTTCCGCCACGGCGTAGCACAGCGGCTCGCCCATATAACGGAGCTGAACCGGATAACCGTATTTCTTGTACAGCTCGAGCTGCGCCGGAACGCGGCCCGGCAGCGTCTTATAGGTGCGGACGTCGAGTAGCACGGAAAGCCTCCCAAGGATTGGCCGCCTGGCGCGGCGATGCGCGCACTCTTTCGAGCCGCCGCGCGCCGGTCAATAGCTTGACTTGAGTGCTTTGAGATCGTGAAAGCGCCGCGTTACGAGGCCTGTTCGACCGACACAACCAGGAACGTGTGCATCTCGCCATCGCCCCGGATCGACACATATTCGCCGGGCCGGAAGGCGTGCGCGCCGAAGCGGTAGCCGCTTTCGTCGTCGTCCTCGGCGGTCTGGTCGTAGTCGAACACCCAGCGCGCGTGTTCCGAACTGCCCGGCTTGTGCACGACGAGGCCGGTCTCCTCGTCGCCGTTCCAGAACCGGCGCACGCGGCAATGCGCGCGCTCCTTTTCCCAGAGCTTGGGATCGATGTGGCCCTTGTCGTCGAGCGGCACCACGAATTCGTAGCCATGCCGATCCGACCCTTGAGGAAACTCCTTGGAGCGAGCGAGATTCAATCGGATGCGTTTAAAGGCGTGCGGTAATGTGGTCACGGAAGGGTCCTCCAAGGTCAGTAAAGCATTATGGCCGCATCGGGCCGGCCGGCGTATTGATCTGGATCACAAGGACAAGAACCTCATGAATTCGGCCGAGCCTTCGCAACAGGCCGTCGTGGACTTCCTGGCAAGCCCGGCGACGCATGGCGGCGCCGAGGTGCAGCGCGTCGATACCCACGCGGCGTCGGTATTCCTGGCAGGCCCGCGCGCGCTCAAGATCAAGCGCGCGGTGCGCTTTCCGTTCCTCGATTTTACCAGTTTGGCCAAGCGCAAGGCGGCCTGCGAGGCCGAGATCGAGGTCAACCGCGCTTACGCGCCGGCGATCTACCGCGGCGTGGTCGCCATTACGCGCGAGGCGGACGGCGCGCTGGCGATCGGCGGCGCCAGCGAGCCGGTCGAATGGGCGGTCGAGATGGCGCGCTTCGACAACAGCCAGACGCTCGATCACCTGGCCGCGGCCGGCAGGATCGATGGCACATTGGCCGATGCGCTCGGCCGCGTGGTGGCGCGCGCGCATGAGACCGCGCCGGTGATGAAAGACGCGGGCTTTGCCGACGCGCTGCGCATGATCGCGGCGCAGAACGAAGAGGATCTGGTCGCGGCGCACGATCTGTTTGCGCCGCCCGCGACGAGCGCGCTGGTCGAAGCGACGCGCCTGGCGCTGAACAAGACCCGCGCGCTGCTGATCGCGCGCGAGCGCGACGGCCTGGTGCGGCGCTGTCACGGCGATCTGCATCTCGGCAACATCGTCTTGATCGACGGCGGGCCGGTATTGTTCGACGCCCTCGAGTTCGATCCGGCCTTCGCCACCATCGACGTGCTCTATGACCTCGCCTTCCTGCTGATGGATATGACCGAGCGCGGGCTGCGGCCGCAGGCGAATACGGTGTTCAACCGCTATCTGACGCAAACGCGGCGCGACAGCGACCTCGATGCGCTGGCGGCGCTGCCATTGTTTCTATCGGTGCGCGCGGCGATCCGCGCCAAGGTCACCGCGGCGCGGCACGATCCAACTGTGGCGCAAAGCGCGCGGGACTATTTCGCGCTGGCCGGAAAACTCTTGTTGCCGCCAGCGCCCCAACTGGTCGCGGTCGGTGGCCTGTCGGGCACCGGCAAGTCGCTGCTGGCGCGTTCGTTGGCCACCGCCATTCTCCCCTCGCCCGGCGCGGTGTGGCTGCGCAGCGACGTCGAACGCAAGGCGCTGTTTGGCGCTTCGGAAACCGACAAATTGCCGGAAGCCGCCTATACGCGCGACGTGACGGCCCGCGTCTATGCCGCACTCGCCGCCAAAGCGCGCCGCGTGATCGCCGCAGGCCATTCCGCGATCGTCGATGCCGTCTATGCTGACGCCAAAGAGCGCGCCGATATCGAGCAGGCCGCCGGTGCTGCTCCATTCCACGGCCTGTTCCTGACCGCCGGTCTCGACGTCCGCATCGCCCGCGTCGGCACCCGTACCGGCGACGCATCCGACGCCAACGCCGCCGTGGCGAAAGCCCAGGAACAATACGATCTCTCGGCGATCGCGTGGCACAAGGTCGACGCATCCGCCACGCCGGACGACACGCTTCGCCGCGCGCGGGAACTGCTCGCCTAAGCTATGCGCCAGACGACCCGCTGCTCCGCTGCCCTTCCCCTTTGCCGGGGCGGCGAAATCAAGGCATAGCTTCGCGGTCACATTTGTCGGGAATACCACGCATAATCCCGAAAAGTGGACACCGGTTTTCGGACAAGATTATGCGTCAAGAATCATGAACGCCGCCGCCAAGAGCCGATTTCTGTCCGCGCGGCAGTTCGCCGTGTTCCTCACCGGCTTTTGCTGCTTCATCAATCTGTACTCGATGCAGGCGATCCTGCCGCTGCTGTCGGTGGAATACGCCGCCAGCGCCGCGGACGTCGCCATGGTGGTGACCGCCGGCACGCTGGCGGTGGCGAGCATCGCGCCCTTCACCGGCGCCGCCGCCGACGTCATCGGCCGCAAACGCGTCATCATCGCCGCGATGTTCATCGTCACGATTCCGACGTTCATGGCGGCGCTGGCGCCGACCCTGGCGGAACTCGTGTTCTGGCGTTTCGTGCAAGGCTTGGTGCTGCCGCCGATCTTCGTCGTCATCATCGCCTATATCGGCGAGGAGTGGCCGCGGGGCGAAGCGGCCACAGCCGCCGGCGTCTATACGTCAGGCGCGAGCATTGGCGGCTTCGGCGGCCGTTTCATCACCGGCTTCTTCTCCGACATCATCGGCTGGCGCGGCGCGGTGTGGGTCTTGGCGGCGATGACGCTCGCCGGCGCCATCGCGGTCGCGCTGCTGCTGCCGCGCGAGAAGAAATTCGTGCGCTCGGAAGGCCTGGGCGCGTCGCTCAAGCAGATGATGCGGCACTTCCGCAATCCGCAACTGGTCGCGACCTACGCGGTCGGCTTCGGCGTGCTGTTCAATTTCATCGCCACCTTCACCTTCATCAGTTTCCGCCTCGCCTCGCCGCCTTACAATCTGTCGGCGACCGCGCTCGGCACCATCTTCGTGATCTATCTGACCGGCTCGGCGCTGACGCCTTTGTCCGGCTGGGTGGTCGCGAAATTCGGCCGCCGCCACTTCATGATCGCCAATCTCGCGATGTGGGGGATCGGCATCGCGCTGACGCTGGCGGAGCCTTTGTGGCTCGTCATCCTCGGGCTGACGCTCTGCGCGGCCTGCGGGCTG
>JANMSZ010000470.1:0-2122 GCA_031389925.1 Hyphomicrobiales bacterium
CTACCAGCGACACCAAGCCGTCGCGCTCGGCCTGATGCTGCTGGCTGGATTGGCTTTCCCGTTCACGCAGGACGGCAACGCGACGTGGTTGCGGGTCGCGGCATCGATCGGGACCCTGGCGATCGCCGCGATCGGCCTCAACATCGTCGTCGGGCTGGCCGGCCTTCTCGACCTCGGCTACATCGCCTTCTTCGGTGTCGGCGCATACGTCGGCGGCATCTTCTCCGGCGCGAGCCGATCGCCGTTCGACGTGCACGTGCCCTTCATCGTGGTGATCCTCATGGGAGCGCTGATCGCGGCCGCCGTCGGCATCTTCATCGGCGCACCTACGCTGCGACTGCGCGGCGACTACCTCGCAATCGTCACGCTGGGTTTCGGTGAGATCTTCCGCATCACCGCCAACAACCTCGACGGCGAAGCGGGACCAAACATCACCGGCGGGCCGAATGGCATCTCGGGTATCCCGAGCCTGCAGATCGGCAGTTTCGACTTCAGCGACGCGCACACCGTGTTCGGCATCGAGCTGCCGGGCTTTGCCAACTACTACTACCTGGAAGTGCTGCTCGTCGTGCTGGCGATGATCGCCTTCAGCCGGCTCAACTCGAGCCGCATCGGCCGCGCCTGGGTGGCGATCCGCGAGGACGAGACGGCAGCGGCGGCGATGGGCGTCAACACGATCAACCTGAAGCTGATGGCCTTCGCCATCGGGGCTTTCCTCGCCGGATCAGCGGGCACGGTGTCGTCCCACTATGCGCAGCAGGTGTCGCCGGACTCGTTCACGTTCATCGAGTCGGTGCTGCTGCTCGCAGCGGTCGTGCTCGGCGGGATGGGGACGATCCCCGGTGCTCTGCTCGGTGCGGCCGCGCTCGCCATCATTCCGGAGAAACTGCGGTTCATCGGCGAAACTCGACTGCTGCTGTTCGGCCTGGCGCTGATCCTGATGATGCGCTTCCGACCGGAGGGCATCGTGGCCAACAAGCGCCGCCGCAGGGAGTTCCACGATATTGACGCCGGCGGCGACGCGATGGCCGCAGCGCCCGGAGGGCCGGTGGCCTCGACATGAGCGAAGCAACCCCACAGACACCAGTGCTCGATGCGAACGCGATCGTCAAGAAGTTCGGGGGACTGACCGCGGTCAACTCGGTGTCCCTCACCGTCGGCGCTCGCGAGATCGTCGGCTTGATCGGGCCGAACGGCGCCGGCAAGACGACGTTCTTCAACTGCATCACCGGGATGGAAGAGCCCACATCGGGCACCATCCGCTACCTGGACAAGCCGTTGCCGAGCCGCCCCGACGCCGTGACGGTCTCCGGAGTAGCCCGGACCTTTCAGAACATCCGGCTGTTCCCCAACATGACCGCGCTCGAGAACGTGCTGGTGGGCACGCACTCACGCACCAGAGCGGGCATCGTGTCGGCCATCCTCCGAGGCCCGCGCTATCACCGCGAAGAACGGGAATCGACCGCTCGCTCGCGTGAGCTCCTGGCTTTCGTCGGGCTGCGGCGGGTCGAGGGCGAACTCGCCAAGAACCTCCCGTACGGCGACCAGCGGCGGCTGGAGATCGCGCGGGCGCTCGCGACTGAACCGGGTCTGCTGCTGCTCGACGAGCCGACCGCGGGCATGAACCCGCAGGAGACGCGCGCCGCGATGGATCTTGTCTTCAAGATCAGGGATCAGGGTCTGGCGGTGCTGGTGATCGAGCATGACATGCGCTTCATCTTCAGTCTCTGCGACCGCGTCGCCGTACTCGTGCAGGGGGAAAAGTTGGTTGAGGGTACGCCGGCAGAGGTGCAGGGTGACCCACGCGTCATCGAGGCCTACCTCGGGACACCGGCCGCATGACGACGATGCTCGAGGTCAGCGACCTGCATGTGTCGTACGGCCAGATCGCCGCGGTCAAAGGCATCAGCTTCTTCGTGGAGGAAGGCGAGGTCGTCACCCTGATCGGCGGCAACGGCGCCGGCAAGACGACCACGCTCCGTACTCTGTCCGGCCTGCTGCGTCCGACGTCCGGGACGATCACGTTGCGCGGCGAGCGGATCGACCAGCTGCCCGCGCACGACATCGTGCATCGCGGCATGGCGCAGTCGCCCGAGGGCCGGCGGATCTTCCCGCGCATGAC
>JANMSZ010000485.1:0-5172 GCA_031389925.1 Hyphomicrobiales bacterium
GCTTCGATCTCGGTCATCAGCGCCGCACGCTTCTCGGCGAACATTGCCGGCGCGTTCTCGAGTTCGGCGCGGTCGCGCGTGGCTTCGGTAATGCGCTGTTCCAGCGTGGCGATCTGGTTCTGCGCGCCGGTCTGGCGTTGCAACCAGCCGGTCTTTTCGTTGCCGAGCGCATTGAGGCGGCGGTCAGCCATTTCGGCCTCGCGCACGATGGCCTGCTGCTCGGCGCGGATTTCGGCAGCCTTGGCGCGCTTGCCGGCGATGTCGTCGCGCACGCCCGCAAGCTCTGTTTCCAGATCGGCAACCGGGGCGAGTGCGGCCAGCGCGTTTTCGGCTTCGGTCTTGGCGGCGGCGGCTTCGTCGCGGCTGGTGGTGAGGCGCGTGCGCGCCTCGGTCAGCGCCGAGAGCCGGGCGGCGTTGCGGTTCTGCTCGCGCTCGGCGGCTTCATGCTGATCGCGCGCGGTCATCGCCTCGCGCTGACGCTCGCGGGCGGCGGAGCGGGCTTGCGTCTCAGTGGCGACTGCGGCCTGAAGGCTGGCTTCGGCCGAAACCACGATACCACGGGCGGTTTCCGCCTCGCTGCGCGCGATCTGTTGTTCGGCATCGATGTCGGCGAGGCGGGCGCGTTCGGCCAAACGGCGCGCGGCGCCGGTCGGCGCATGGGCCGCGGCGGCAAAGCCGTCCCAGCGCCAGAGGTCGCCTTCGGCCGTCACCAGACGCTGGCCCGGCTTGAGCAAGGCGACGAGGCGTGCGCCGTCGGTCTTGTCGATGACGCCGATCTGTTTCAAGCGGCGGGCGAGTTCGGCCGGCGCGCGGACATGCTTCGCCAGCGGCTCGACGCCGTCGGGCAGAGCGGGGTCGGCTTCGCCGATGGCCGATCCGAGCCAGCGCATCGGCGCGGTGGCGTCGACCGGCGCGTCGAGATCGTCGCCCAAGGCGGCGCCGAGCGCTTTCTCGAAACCCTTGTCGACCGAGATGTGGTCCATCACCGGCGGCCACAGGTTCTTGGATTCGACCGCGAGAACCTTGGACAGCGTCTTGGCTTCGGTCTCCAGCCGTTGCACGCGGCGTTCGGCTTCGGCCAAAGGCGTGCGCGCGGCATCGAGATGGTGGCGCGCCGCGGCGTGCGCGGCTTCGGCGGCGATGGCGGCTGCTTCCGCCTCGGTCACAGCGGCTTGCAGCGCTTCGACGGCGGCAGTCAGCGTGGCGAGATCGGGACCGCCGGCGGACTGCAGCGAGGCGATTTCGCGCTCGACGCCGGCCATTTCCTCTTCAAGCCGTGCGGCGCGCTGGCCATGCGACTGCGCGGCGCTTTCCAGCTGATTGCGGCGCGCGGTGAGGTCGGCGAGCTTGGCGGTGAGTTGCGAGAATACGGTTTCGGCTTGCGCCAATGCGGCGTCGGCTTCCGCGACTTTGGCATCGACGCCGCTGCGGCGCCCGGCGCTTTCCTGCAATTCGGCGCGGATGGTCGCTTCCTCGGCATCGAGCCGCGTCAGCGCTTCTTGCGCGTCCGCGGCCAGCCGCTGCTCGCGCTCGGCGTCGGCGGCGAATTGCACCAGACGCAGATCGAGTTCGGCGATGCGATCCTTGGCGCGGGTTTCTTCGCGGTCGAGTTCCTGCGAGGCGACGTTGAGGCGGTGCAAAGCGGCACCTGCGCGCGCTTCGGTGTCGCGCAGGTCGGGCAGGGATGCGGCGGCCAGCGCCTGGCGCTTCGAGGCTTCGGTCTGCGCTTGGGTGCGCGCCGCGACTTCGCCCAAGCAAAGGCCCTTGGCATTCTCGGCCTCGGTGACCTCGATGCTCGCGGCGGTCCAACGCAGATGATAGAGCGTCGCTTCCGACTTGCGCACTTGCGCTGACACGGTGCGATAGCGGATGGCCTGACGGGCCTGCTTCTTCAGCGCCTCCATCTGGCCGGCCAACTGGCCGATGACGTCTTCGGCGCGCAGCAGATTGGCTTCGGCGGCCTTGAGCCGCAGTTCCGCTTCATGGCGGCGGGCATGCAGGCCGGACACGCCGGCGGCTTCTTCCAAGACGCGGCGGCGCTGCTCGGGCTTGGCCTGGATGATCTCGCCGATGCGGCCCTGATGCACCAAAGCGGGTGAGCGCGCGCCGGTCGAGGCGTCGGCGAACACGATCTGCACGTCGCGGGCGCGCACTTCGCGGCCGTTGATGCGATAGGCGGAGCCGCTTTCGCGCTCGATGCGCCGCGCGATCTCGATGCCGTCGGTGTCGTTGAAGGCGGCCGGCGCCGAGCGCTCGGAATTGTCGATCGTGATCGCGACTTCGGCGTGGTTGCGCGCCGGGCGGCTGTTGTTGCCGGAGAAGATCACGTCATCCATCGACGACGCGCGCATGGATTTGTACGAGGACTCGCCCATCACCCAGCGCAGCGCTTCGACCAGATTGGATTTGCCGCAGCCGTTCGGACCGACGACGCCGGTCAGTCCCGGCTCGATCTGGAAATCGGTCGGTTCGACGAACGATTTGAACCCGATCAGGCGCAGACGCGTAAGTTTCATTACTTCAGGCCTTTATTCATTGCGCATGATCTTTTCCGAAAACCGGTCCCCACTTTTCGGGATCATGCGCGAACCTTTGGCACCCATGCGCTGGTGGCGCCGCCAGGTTTTACATTGAACAAATCTGCAGTCCGATCCGGGGCTTGGCCCAAGAACCGATCCTAGGAACTGCGGTGCGCGCGAGGCGCCGTGCCGGGACAATGAATCGCCACGGCCCCCGGAGCAAGCGCGTGGCGCGGTTTTCCAGACCTTTCGGGCGGCGGGGAGGTAAATTAAAGCGTGGATAGCGTGGCTTTTGCGTGCGCCTGAGGGCAAAAAACCCTTGTCAGGTCTTGAGTTGCGCCTCGATTACCTTGGCCATCTCGTCGATTTCGATCGCGCCCGGATACGGGGTTCCATTGATGAAAAAGGTCGGGGTCGACTGCACTTTGAATTTGTCCACGGCCCGCTGGCGGATGCTTTCGATACCGTCGAGCATCTTCTGATTCGCCAGGCAGGCGTTGAAACTCTGCTCGGTAAAGCCGGCCTGCTTGGCGATAGCGAGCAGCGGCGGGATCGGTTTTTCGACCGCCCACTGCTTCTGCGTGCGAAACAGCGTGTCGATCAACGCGAAATATTTCGACGAGTCCTTTTCGCCGGAGCAGCGCGCCAGCATGAAGGCCGCCGCGGCCAAGGGATCGAGTGGGAATTCGCGGAAGATGTAACGGACCTTGCCGGTGTCGATGTAGCGCTTCTTCAATTCCGGAAACGTCTTTTCCTGGAAATGCGCGCAGTGCCCGCAGGTCATCGAGGCGTATTCGATGACGGTGACGGAGGCCTTGTCGTTGCCCATGCTCATTTCCGGGAGCGCATCGGGCTTCATCAATTCGGCTTGCGAGATCGGCGCCTTTGATTGCGCCTGGGCTGCGGCGAACGGGATCGCCGTCGTGCTCAGCAGGGCGAGGCTAAGCCCCACGGCGGCGGTGCTCTGGCAAAACTCGCGTCGGGTGATCCGCACTGGAAGCTCCGTAGGGCTGGCGTCGAATAATGAATGGCTAGCTGGAACAGCCAATTGTGGCAATGGCGGGCCGCAAAGCCAAGCAAATAGGCTCACTTTCTCTTGATGGCGGCGCCGAGCCGGCCCAGCGCCTGGCGCAGGTCCTCGTCCACGACCTCCGGCATGCCCGCGGCGATGCGGGTGGCAATGGCCGGGTCGGGCGGGGGTGGCGGGGCGGGTTTGACGTGGCGGCGCAGCGGCGCCTGGCGCAGCGAAATGCGGCCGATCGCCTGCCAGCCGAAGAACCGGTTGACCCGCTCCAATATGACAGCGGACAGATGCTGGATCTCGAGTGCCGCCGGGCCCTCGACCCGCAGCACCAGAGTGGCCGGTTCCGGCGGCTCTTCCCCAGGCGTCTTCTGGGCGCGCGGCCAATTGATCTTCATCGGTTCGCTGTGGGCGGCGATTTCCGGACCGGCGATATCGGCCCAGCGGGCGATGATTTCGGACGAGGCAAAGCCCTGCGTTTTCAACGCGTCGGTCAGGGTCGCGGCCATGAAATCCGAAAGTGGCCGGGGAAAACTGCGCGCGGGCTTGCTCATCAAGGGGGTACTCATGGCATCGTCGCCGCCATGACCGTAGCAGTCCGCATTACCCGACGGAAGAAAGCTGCTTCCGCGCCCGACCCGGCCGATTTGCTGGCCTGGTACGACCGCCATCGCCGCGTCATGCCGTGGCGGGCGATTAAAGGTCAGCGAACGCCGCCTTATGCCGTGTGGCTGTCGGAAATCATGCTGCAGCAGACCACCGTCAAAACGGTCGGACCGTATTTCGAGAAATTCCTGACCAAGTGGCCGACGGTGGAGGCGCTTGCCGCGGCGAGCCTCGACGACGTGCTGCGCGCCTGGGCCGGGCTCGGCTATTACGCGCGCGCGCGCAACCTGCACGCTTGCGCCCGCGCGGTGGCCGAGCGCCATGGCGGCATTTTCCCGAACGACATGGAGGCGCTGCGCGCGCTACCGGGCATCGGCGACTACACCGCGGCAGCGGTCGGCTCGATCGCGTTCGACGCGCCGGCCGTGCCGGTCGACGGCAATGTCGAGCGCGTGGTGACGCGGCTGTTTGCGGTCGAGGAGGCATTGCCGGCGGCGAAGCCCGCGATCAAGCAACTCGCGACGTCGTTGCTGCCGTCCGCGCGCTCCGGCGATTTTGCCCAGGCGCTGATGGATCTCGGCGCCACGATCTGCTCGCCGAAGCGGCCGGCCTGCGCGCTGTGCCCGTGGAACGACGTCTGCGTCGCGCGCGCGCTTGGCCGCCAGGAGGAATTTCCGCACAAGGCGCAAAAACGCGAAGGCAAATTGCGCCGCGGCGCGGCCTTTGTCGCCTTGCGCGCCGATGGCCGCGTGCTGCTGCGGCAGCGGCCGGAGAAAGGCCTGCTCGGCTCGATGACCGAGGTGCCGGGCAGCGATTGGGCGCATGACTTCGATGTCGCCGATGCGCTCGACGCCGCGCCGCTCAAGGCAAAGTGGCGCAGACTGCCGGGCGTCGTGACCCACGTGTTCACGCATTTTCCGTTGGAGCTGATGGTGTTCGTCGCGCAACTGCCGCGCGGCGCCGCAGCGCCAAAGGGCGCACGATGGGCCGAGCTTGCGACGGTGCAAGACGAGGCCTTGCCGAACG
>JANMSZ010000508.1:0-16563 GCA_031389925.1 Hyphomicrobiales bacterium
AACTTCGAGATTTTCGCCTATTACTGCGGCATCAATCGCCCCGACGCGACGCAGGAGCGTATCAAGAAGGGCGTCGATCACTGGGTCGATCTGACCGGCATGGACGACGACCAGGCCGCGGCCCGGATCGCCGCCGACGGCATCGACATCATCGTCGATCTCAACGGCTACACTAGGGACGCGCGCACCAAAGTGTTCGCGCGAAGGCCGGCGCCGATCGCGGTCAACTGGTTCGGCTTTCCCGGCACGATGGGCACGCCGTACCACCACTACATCATCGCGGACGAGACCATCATTCCCGAGGCCGATGAGATCTATTACTCGGAGAAGGTGCTGCGGCTGCCGTGCTACCAGCCGAACGACCGCAATCGGCCGATTGCCGAACACCGCCCGACGCGCGCCGAAGCAGGGCTGCCCGAAGATGCCTTCGTGTTCTGCTCGTTCAACGGCATGCAGAAGATCAAACCGCGCGGCTTCCAGCGCTGGATGACGATCCTGAGCCGGGTGCCTGGCAGCGTGATGTGGATGCTTGGCGGCGGCGCGGAGGCCTGCGACAGGCTGCGCAAGGTGGCGGCCGAGTCCGGCGTCGCGCCGGAGCGGCTGATCTTCGCCGAAAACAAGCCCAATCCCGAACATCTCGCCCGCTATCCGCTGGCGGATCTGTTCCTCGATAGTCTGCCCTATGGCGCGCACACGACTGCCGCCGACGCATTGTGGCGCGGCGTGCCGATCGTGACGATGCCGGGGCGCAGTTTTGCGTCCCGCGTGTGCGCCAGTCTTGTGACGGCCGCCGGCGTGCCGGAGCTGATCTGCGCGACGCCGGAAGCCTTCATCGAAGAGGCGGTGGCCTACGGCACCGATCCCGAGAAGCTGGCTGCGACCAAGGCGAAGCTGGTCGCGTCGGTGCCGACATGCACGCTGTTCGACACGCCGAGCCTGGTCGGCCATCTCGAAAATCTGTATCGGCAGATGTGGGCCGACTTCAAGCGCGGTGCGCTGCCCATTCCCGACCTGCGCAATCTGAATGTCTATCACGAGATCGGTGCCGGCCTCGATCTCGAGAACGTCGAGGTCTTGAACGACGAGGCCTATGTCGCGCAGTACAAGGAAAAGCTCGCGGAGTGGAACGCCTCCTATCCGATTCCGCGTGACGAGCGCCTGTGGCGCGCCGACGAAACGGAAGCGGCGCCGGTCCGTCTGGCGGTCGCCTAGGCTTCCGCCGTTCCTGCAATCACGGCGGCATTCGCCTCGCATCAACGTGATGGCCGAGTGATGCCAAGTTGAATGGCTATTGCGGCCAAAACCTATAAATCAGGCTCCGAGGAACGCCGAAATTCGGGAGGTTCGGATGCCGCGATTTCTATTGGCTTTTGCAGTGTTATTGGCCGCGGTCGGGCTGGCCGCAGCTCAGACCCCGCCGCAGCCGGGCGTAGGGCAGGCGGTCGCCACCTTCGCCGGCGGCTGCTTCTGGTGCACCGAAGCCGACTTCGACAAGGTCAAAGGCGTGGTTGCCACGACCTCCGGCTACATCGGCGGCAAGGTGCCCAATCCCGGCTATAGCCGGGTCTCGGCTGGCGGCACCGGACATGCCGAGGCGGTCGAGGTGATCTATGACCCCAAGCAAGTTTCCTACGCGCAACTGCTGGCGTTCTATTGGCGCACCGTCGACCCCACGGTGAAAGACCGCCAGTTTTGCGACCGCGGCGACATGTACCGCACCGCGATTTTCGTGCGCAACGCCGAGGAGCGGAAGCTCGCCGAGGTCTCCAAGGAAAAAATCGCGGCTGAGATCAATCAACCAATCTTCACCCAAATCGTCGACACCGCGCCGTTTTATGCGGCCGAGGACTACCACCAGGATTTCTACAAGAAGAATCCGGCGAAATATAAATTCTACCGCTGGAATTGCGGCCGCGATCAGCGGTTGGAACAGCTATGGGGCAAGCCGAAGGGAGAAAGTTGAGATGATCGACCGACGGAGCCTGTTGACGGCCGGCGTGGCGCTTGGCGCGCTCGCGAGCAATGGAAGGGCAGGGACAATGGCAGAAACCATGACGACGACAGACAAGGCCATCGACTTCAAGAATCTGAGCGAGGCGGACTGGAAGCAGCGCCTCAACTCCGCGCAGTTCGCCGTGCTGCGCAAGCACGGCACCGAGCGCGCCGGCACCAGTCCGCTTAATCACGAGAAGCGCAAGGGCACCTTCGCCTGCGCGGGCTGCGACCTGCCGCTATTCTCCTCCGACACGAAGTTCGAAAGCGGCACCGGCTGGCCGAGCTTCTATCAGCCGCTGCCGAACGCGGTAGGGACCACAAAAGACCGCTCGTTCTTCATGACGCGGACCGAAGTGCATTGCAGCCGTTGCATCGGTCATCTCGGCCACGTGTTCGACGACGGCCCGAAGCCGACCGGGCTGCGCTATTGCATGAACGGGGTGGCGATGAAGTTCGTCCCCGCCGGCGTCTCGGCTAGTTAGCGCGCCCGGCAAATTCTGCCGGACGAGGGCAGAAACGACCCCAAACGGCGACCCCTCGTGGGCCGCTGTTTTCATTTAAGTTATTGATATTGAACAACTAATTTAGTGGCATGGGGATTGCGATGCTCTCCGCGAGGGATCGTGTCTGCGGGCCACTACCGGCATTCGCGCGGACCCCACTGGAGAGAATGAGTCATGGGTATTTTCGGTGCGCTCACCACGGCAGTGACGGGCATGCGGGCGCAGGCTTTTGCGCTGCAGAACATCTCCGGCAACATCGCCAACTCGCAAACCACGGCGTTCAAGCGAATTGACACCAGTTTCAAAGATTTGATTCCGGACTCCGCCCCGACACAGCAATTGTCCGGCAACGTCGTCGCCAATTCCAGCTCGACCAATACCGTGCAGGGCGACATCCAGAGCGCCTCGGTATCCACCTATATGGCGATCAATGGCCAGGGCTACTTCGTGGTCCAGAAGCCGACTGACTTTACCGACAATCGCCCGTCATTCTCCGGTGTCGATCAATATAGCCGCCGCGGCGACTTCCAGATCGACAAGAGCGGCTACCTGGTCAACGGCGCCGGCTACTACTTGATGGGCATCCCGATCGACTCCGCCACCGGCAACCTGACCGGTAGCGTGCCGACGATGCTGCAATTCCAGAACGGCTTCTTGCCGGCCGAACCGACAACCCGGATCGACTATCGTGCCAACTTGGCGAGCTATCCGAAGACGCAGAACCACGACACCACGGTGGTCGGCTCGGAGTTGTTGAATCAGTCGAACTACTCGGCCAATCCTGTGGTCGGCGCGTCGGCTGCCGCCAAGATCATCGGCAGTGGGGCAGGCCTGTCGGCCGATGCGGCGGCCGTGCTGACCGGCTCGCAGGTTCTGACGTCGTTGATCTCTGCCGGCGGCACGCTCGATATCAACGGCACGCCGATCACCATCAACGTCGGCGATGACATGACGGCCATCCTCGCGGCTATCAACGGCGCGACCGGCACCACCGACGTCGCAGCGACCCTCGACGGCTCCAACCACCTGGTCCTCACCGGCGCCGATGCCGTCACCAATATCACCATCAACGGCGGCACCAGCACGCTGGCGCTGCTTGGCGAACTTGGCCTGTCCGCCGGCACCACCAATGCGACCAACCTGCTGACGCAGAGCGCGGCGTCCAATCCCCAAACACTGGACATTACCGTCGGCGCCAACGCCACGCTGTCGCTCGTTTTCGGCACCGGCGTCGGTGAGATAGCGACCATCGCCGACCTCAATGCCGCGCTGGCGGGTCTCGCCGGCGGCATTGCCTCCGCCGATCCGCTCACCGGCGACATTACAGTCACGGCCTCGAATACGAGCGACACAATTGCGATCGGCGGCGATGCGACTGCGGCCAATTTCGGCATTCATACGCCGGTTGGGCTGCCCTCAAACGGCACCGTGATAGCAAATGACGAGGCGATATTCCTCAAGGAATCGATCTCGGGGGGCGCGGTCACCGCCTACGACACTTCGGGGTCGCCGGTGAACATCCAGTTGCGCTGGGCCAAGACAGATTCCACCACGCTAGGCACCGGCCACAGCGACACCTGGAACCTGTTCTATCAGTCGGATTCGACGACAACCGGTATCGAGCCGGCCTGGACCAATGTCGGCGTCAACTACACGTTCGCCGCCAATGGCCAAATGAATCCAGCCATCACCTCGGTTACGCTGACGAATTTGACGGTGAATGGCATTTCGTTGGGCAATGTGCAACTCGCGCACAGCTCTGGCGGCATCACCCAGTTCGCCGACTCGAATGGCGACGCGGAGGCCACCATACAGCAGAACGGCTTCGCTGCTGGATCGCTTGAATCCGTCGCGGTCACCGACAAGGGCCGGATCGCCGGTACTTATTCGAACGGCCGCACCATCGATCTTGCCGAGATCACGCTGGCGAACTTCAGCGGCGCCAACATGCTCAAGCGCATCGATGGCGGTGCCTTCGAAGAGACCGCGGAATCCGGCGGGCCGACTTATGGCGCTCCCGGCTCGATCATCGGCTCTTCGCTCGAGGGATCCAACGTCGACATCGCCGATGAATTCACCAAGCTGATCGTCACCCAGCAAGCTTACTCGGCCAATACCAAGGTGATCACGACCAGCAATCAGATGGTTCAGGATCTCCTGAACATGTTGCGGTAGCGGTGACACGTCCGCGTAACCATAGGGACGGCGGCCGGCCATGAGTCTGACTCAGGCACTTTCGGCAGCGATTTCGGGGTTGAAAGCCAACCAGGCCGGCCTGGCGCTGGTGTCGTCCAACGTCGCCAATGCCGATACGCCGGGCTATGTCCGCAAGACCATCACGCAGGTCGCCACCGCTGGCAACAATACCGGCATCAGCGTCAACGTCACCGGCATCCAGCGCGAACTCGATACCTACGTCCAGCGGCAATTGCGCGTCGAGAACTCCGGCGCCAGTTACGCCGGCACCCTGGATAATATTTACCAGCAATTGCAGGACATTTTCGGCCAGCCGGGGTCGAGCAATACGCTGGAAAGCGTCTACAATAATTTCACGACCGCTCTGCAGGCGCTGTCGAGCAGCCCGGACGATTCGGCGGCGCGCAGCGCGGTGCTCAGTGCCGCGCAGTTGCTGACGCAACAGCTCAATCAGTCGAGCAAGAGCATCCAGGCTTTACGCGGCGACGCCGAACTCGGCATCTCCGACGCGGTGACCAAAGCCAACCAGGCGATGACCCAGATTGTCAGCCTCAATCGGAGAATTTCGGCTTCCAGCCTCAACGATAGCGCGACGGCCACGATGATGGACCAGCGCGACGCCTATATCGATCAACTGTCGCAGTTGATCGATATAAACGTCGTCAAAGGCAACGACGGCCAGATTTCCGTCTTCACGACTTCGGGCGTCCAACTCGTCGGCAACGAGGCGTCGTTCATCAGTTTCGACCCGCAGGGCACGATGACGCCGGCGTCCGTCTGGGATGCCGACTCGACCAAGCGCAACGTCGGCACGCTGTCGCTGCTGTCGCCGAACGGCAGCTCGATCGATTTGATCGAGACCGACGCCATTCGTTCCGGGCAGATCGCGGCGTTTCTCCAGATGCGCGATCAAGATCTGGTGCAGGCGCAGACCCAGCTCGATGCGATAGCCGCCGGCATGGCCAGCTCGTTGTCCGACAAGACCACCACCGGCAGTGCGGTCACGTCGGGCCTCCAGAACGGCTTCGACGTCGACATTGACGGCATGTCGGCCGGAAATAAGATCACGATCAACTACACGGATTCGCTGACCCAGACGCCGCGCACCATCACCCTGATGCGGGTCGACGATACGAGCGCGTTGCCGTTGGCCAATGACGCAACTGCGTCGCCCAACGACAGGGTGATCGGCATCAACTTCGCCGGCGGCATGAGCTCGGTGATGGCGCAGATCACTGCTGCCCTCGGCGGCACGGGATTGGTGGCGTCCAATCCGTCCGGCAACACGCTGCAAGTGCTCGACGACGGCGCCGGCAACATCGTCAACGTTACCTCCGTGTCGACGACCAAGAGCGCGACGTCGCTGCTCGGCGGCGGTGCCGAACTGCCATTCTTTACCGACGGCACGCAGTCATTTACGGGCGCGATCTCGGTGCTGGGATCGCAGAGCGTCGGCTTTGCCGGCCGTATTTCGATCAATGCCGCGCTGCTGGCCGATCCTTCGAAACTCGTGGTCTACCAAGCCGGCACCGCCGCCGGCGACAGCACGCGGCCGGACTTCATCATCGATCAGCTCACGGCCGGGACCCTGGAATTCTCGCCGAATACCGGTATCGGCACCGCGGGCACGCCATTTTCAGGGTCGATCGGGACATTCCTGCGGCAGGTCATCAGCCAGCAGGGCGACGCCGCGGCTTCCGCGGCCAACCTCAAGGAGGGCCAGGACCTGGTGCTGACCTCCTTGCAGCAGCGCTTCAATGAAGGTTCGAGCGTGAATGTCGATCAGGAAATGGCGACGCTGCTGACCTTGCAGAACGCCTACGCCGCCAATGCCCGCGTGCTGTCGACGGTCAAGGATATGTTCGACGTCTTGATGAGAATGTGAGGATGAGATGAGTGTCTCCACAGTCGGCGGCCAATCGGCGCTTGCGATCCAGCAACTGGTCGCCATGCGTGCGCAGTTTGACGACTTGCAGCGCCAGCTCAGCACCGGCCAGAAATCGTCGACCTACGCGGGCCTTGGCCTCAACCGCGGCGTTACCGTCAGCCTGAACGCGCAGCTTTCGGCCGTCAGCGGCTATGCCAGCACGATCGGCAACGTCGGAACCCGCATCAATCTGATGAACACCGCGCTCGGCCAGATGACCACCATCACCAGCGCGGTGAAGGCGGCGATGGTCCAGGCCAACACCACCGGCAACGGTGCCGGACCGAGTGTCGCACAGCAGACCGCGCAATCCTCGCTCGACCAGTTGCTCGGCCTGCTCAACACCCAGGCCGGTGGCCGCTATCTGTTTTCCGGCCGCGCCACCGACCAGCCGGCGGTCGAGACCACCGACCATATTCTCAATGGCAACGGCAGCCAGGCCGGGCTCAAGCAGTTGATTTCGGAACGCAACCAGGCCGATCTCGGCGCCGACGGCCTTGGCCGCCTGGTCATCACCCAACCGACCACGACCGATGTTTCGATCGCCGAAGATTCGACCTCGCCCTTCGGCTTCAAGCTCGGTTCGGTGACGTCCAACCTGAGCAACGCCACGGTTTCAGGTCCAACCGGTGCGCCGGCTTCGCTCGACATCGACCTCTCGGGCGGCAATCCCAACGCCGGCGAGGCGGTCTCGATACGGTTCACGCTGCCAGACGGCACCACCCAGAATCTGACTTTGACCGCCACGGACAGCGCCGCGCCGAGCGCCAGTCAGTTCACCATCGGCGCTACGCCCGACGACACGGCGCTCAATCTGCAGAACGCGATCATCGCCGGGGTCACCACCCTCGGCGCGACGTCGCTGAAGGCGGCTTCCGCCGTCTCCGCGTCGACCGATTTCTTCGCGGCCGACAGCGATAATCCGCCGCAGCGGGTCGACGGTCCGCCGTTCGACACGGCCACCGCCATGACCGCCGGCACCGCTGCCAACTCCGTTATCTGGTACACCGGCGAAGCCGGCACCGATTCCGCGCGGGCGACGGCCACGGCCCGCATCGACACGTCAATGTCGGTCTCCTACGGCGCGCGCGCCAATGAGGAGGGGTTCCGCACCATCGTGCAGAACATCGCGACGCTCGCTGCACTGCCGATATCGTCGAGCGATCCCGATGCGGCGGAACTTAGCCGCGCGCTCAACCAACGGCTGACCGTCAACCTGAGCGGCGCGCCCGGCGCCCAGACTATCACCAACATCGCGACCGACTTGGCCAGCGCGCAAACGGCGATGAAGTCGGCGACGAGCCGCCATCAGCAGACCACCGCCACGTTGGGTGATTTCCTGCAAACGATCCAGGGCGTCTCGAGCGAGCAGGTCGGCACCGAAATGCTAGCATTGCAGACGCGGATGCAGGCCTCGATGCAGACGACGGCCATGCTGTTCCAGACCAGCCTGGTCAACTATCTATAGTCGAAGGCACTCCCCTGCGGCTTGATCGGCGTCCGTTCTAGCGCCTCAGGCGACGCGTCCGATCAGCCCCGCGGCCAACTCGCGATTAATGCGGATCAGGGAGTCGAGCCTCTCCGGTTGCGGATCGGCCAGCATCGCGATCGTCTGCTTGAAGACGAAAATGCCGAGATTGGCGACGTTCTGGCGCAGGCCGGCGGGTAGCGGATTTTCCGGATTGGTCGCCGACGTCGCGAGGATCGACCACAGGTGGCGATTGTTGGTCAGCGCCGCTTGAAACTCTGGGCGTTCATTCCAACCGTCGCGAACAGCCTGCAGGCGCGCCGCGGCGTCCAAGAGCAGATCGGCTTCAAGCTCACGCGGATTTCCGGTCTGTCTTCCGATCTTGCCGTACGCTTCCGTTGCGTGTCGCATGATCCAGCAGGTCCTTTTCGTAGGCAATCAAGGTCCTGGCGCGCTTGAGCGCCTTGTACATTTCGCCGGCCATGATGTGGTTGCTGATCGCTTCGATGTGCGGCCAGGTGCTGGGCACCGCCTGCACCAGTTCGCGCATCAGCGTGAAATAGGACTCATGGTGCGCGATCGGGTCGCGCGACGTGTACATCAACTGGACGATGAAATAGATGCGCTTGGCAGGCGAATCCGCCTGCTCGGACGTCATGATGTCCTTCTCGCGCAGGATCGGCGCCTGGCCTTCGATCAGCAGACGTGTGCGCTGATCGCCGTTGGTGACGATGCACTCACCAAGGATGAATCGTTCGCCGGGTTTCAGTTCGACTTTGAGGCCCATGGGACGACGCTCCTTGCGGCAGATCACCAGTCGCGGCGGGCGTCGAGACGATCTCCGCGGCCCTAGTGTGCTGCTTTTACTGGAAAAGCTTGAGAACGTTCTGGTCGGCCTGCGCCGCCAAGGACAGCGCCGTGGTCGACAATTGTTGTCTGGTCTGCAGCGCGAGAAGGCGCGCGCCTTCCTCGTTACTGTCGGCGAGCGTAAGCCCGTCGGCACCGGTGTTCAAGGTATTGATCATCGCCTTGGTGAAATCCTGGCGAACTTGCACGGTCTGCAGGTTCGAGCTCAGCGCCTGCGACTGCGACCGCAAGGTAACCAGCGACGCCGTCAATTCAGTACCGGCGGCGGCAATATCGGTGCTGGATGCCCAGCTACCCGTCGATGCGCTGAGCGCAAGCGCGCCGGCCGTCGTGTCGTCGAAGCCCGAGATGACGACGCTTGAAGTTCCGCTTTCATTCAGCGTGATCGTAAGGTTGTTGTTTGCGAGCAGGTTCACGCCATTGATGCCGGAATCGGCGGAAAGCTGGTCTATTTGACCGCGAAGTGAGTCGTACTGGGCGGCCAAAGTGGCGCGCACGTTGGTGTCGGTCGTCTGCTGCGCCTGACTGACCAGCGACTGGGCGGACTGCACCAGCTTGGTAATCGCAGTAATGCCGTTGTTGGCGGCTTGAATGGTGTTGATGCCCGTCGTCATTGTGTCGAGCAGTTGACTGAGATCGTTGGCGCGGACGCTCAGGCCCTGCGCCGTAAAGAAGTTGATCGGGTTGTCGAGCGCGGAATTGACCCGCTTGCCGGTCGCAAGTTTTGTCTGGGTGGACGTGATCAGTTCCGACGTCTGCTGCAATTGCAGAAGATTGGATCGTACGCCGCTCGAGAGGACAATATCGCTCATGGCAGACTCCTTGCCTGCGTGGTCAAATCGCTTGGCGGCGATAATGAATTGTTAGGGTTGATGGAAGGTTAATGACCGGGGTGTTAACTCAAAATTAACCATAACTTTGCGGGCCTCGAATATGCGGCGCCGAACGTCTCTTCACAGGCCTTTTCGAAACTCGACCGCGCCTGAAACTTATGGTTAACGCTTTCTATCGGATAGTGGCGGCACGGCCCGCTGCGCGGCCGAAGCAGCCTGCGCCGGCGAGGGCGAGGGCTATGCGTCTGACCGAATCCTTCCGAAGGAAATAGGCAATGTGCGGAATCGCGGTAGCGATCGATTGGCCGGATCGCGAAGCGGTTGTTCGGCGGCTCATTGGCGGGATCCTTCACCGCGGCGATATTACGGACCCGGTCTTCTCGCCGGGTCCCCATAGCGCGATGTGCACGCGCCGCCTGCGCATCGTCGATGCCGAACACGCCATTCAACCCCAGCTCTCGTCCGATGGACGCATCGCGGTCGCCTTTAACGGCGAGATCTACAATTACCGCGAACTGAGGCGCGAGCTCCAGGAGAACGGTATAAGCTTCAAGACGGAGTCGGACACCGAAGTCCTCGCAAGTGCTTTACAGGCCTGGGGATCGGCGGCGCTCGGCAAGTTCGTGGGCATGTTCGCCTTCGTTGCCATCGATACGGTGACCGGCAGTTTTCTCGCGGCGCGCGACACATTCGGCGTCAAGCCGCTCTACGTCATCCAGTCCCAGTCCGGCTACTTGTTCTGTTCCGAGATGCGGCCGCTGCTCGACGCCGTCGAGGTTGGCGACGTTATGCTGTTGCCGCCCGGCTACATGCTGACCCGTAACACCTGCGCTCCCTTCAAATCTTCCATTGGCATACCGACCCTTGCGCCCTTGCCGGGCGCCGCGCGGGCTCTCGACGGTCTGCTCAGCGATGCGGTGCGATCGCGTCTGCCGCCCAATCTTCCGGTCGCGACCATGTTCAGCGGCGGTATCGACAGCACGCTCATCGCTCATTACACCCGCCGCTTTCGGCCGGAAGCGCCGGGCTACTTCGTCGGCAACGAAACAGCGCCGGACTATCGATACGCGGCTGAATACGCCGATCGGACCGGCTTCGACCTGAGATGCGTGCCGTTCGAGGCCGATAGCGACGACGTCTTTTCGCTGATCGACGACGTTGTCGGGATTACGGAGTCCTTTGAGCCCAATCTGGTTCGCGGGGCGGTGTGCTCGCTTGCGGTTTCGAAAAAAATGCACGAAGACGGATTTCGCGTCGCCTTGTGCGGGGAAGGCGCGGACGAGCTCTTCTGCGGCTACCCGCCGCTCGAGATCGCATTTCAGGACGATATCGTCGTCGGGCAGGCACTGAGAGATGAGTGCCTCAGCCTCATGCATCGCATCAGCCTGCAGCGGGTCGACCGTTGTTCGATGCATTATCAGATCGAGACGCGCGAGCCGTTTCTGGACCCGTCGATCGTCAATTTCGCCCTGAACGCCGATCCGTTCGCCTTGGTGCGCAGCATTGGCGGCCATACCGTCGGCAAGCAGGTGCTGCGCGAAATCTACAATCTTTATCCCGATGAACTGCCGGCGCTCATCCGCGATCGCACGAAAGTGCCGTTCGGCGAAGGAGCGGGGCTTGACGCGACGCCCGAGAGCTCATCCTGGAAGGCGCGCTTCCATGACGCGATCGGCGACCAGGATTTCAACGACGGCAAAAAGGAATTCGCGGCGTTCGGTGTGCAAACGCGCGAGGAACTTTTCTATATTCGCAAGCTGGCGAAGGTCATGGACATTAATCGGGTACCGCATCTGCGCGGTCGCGCTTCGATCGCGTTCCCGGTGGAGAAATATCGCGAGCAACTGAGCGCCTATACATACGCCAGTCTTTAGGGATATGGCTTCGCAGCGGCGGACCATTGGCCCTGGCTTGGCGTCCCAATCGAAATGTCGTGAATTAGGCAGTGCCGGCCAAGCCGGCGGCAAGATTGCGATTGATGTCGATCAAGGGGGAGATCTTTTCGGGCTTCGGCTCCACCAAGATCGCGATCGTATGCTTCATGACGAAAAGGCCGAGGTTCGCCACGTTTTGCCTGATGGCCTGCGGCAATGGATTGTCGGCTTTAGTGACGGCCGACAGCAGAATTGTCCAAAGCATACGATTGTACCGCAGCGCATCATCAAGATCGCTGACCGATTTCAATTCCCAATTGTCCTGAATCCGCATCAACCGAATAGCGGCGTCCAGCAGCAAATCGGCTTCGGTCGAGCGGGGCGAAGAAATTTTTTCCGAAACGTTTTTGTAGAGGCGCGCAGCGCTATGCATTGAGCAGTTCCACCCTCACTGACTGAGGGTCGACCGTATCGCCGCATCGTTAATAAAATAGATTTTTGCGGCGCAAAATTGCCTGGGTTTTATGCAAGGCAAATTGCTATGGCTGGCGAATATCATTCAGCTAAGTGGAACTTCCAGCAATTTGAATAAAAAAACGGCGGCCCGAAGGCCGCCGTTTTCGTATTGGGTAGTTCCGAAGCTTACTGGAACAGCTTGAGAACGTTCTGGTCGGCCTGCGACGCGAGCGACAATGCGGTCGTCGACAGCTGCTGGCGGGTCTGCAACGCGAGCAGGTTGGCGCCTTCCTGGTTCGAATCGGCCAGGGTGAGATCGGACGAGCCGGTCTGCAGCGTGTTGATGGTCGCCTTGGTGAAATCCTGACGGATCTGCACGGTCGACAGACTGGAGCCGAGGCTCTGCGACTGCGAACGCAGCGTGGTGAGCGCGGCGGTCAGGGCAGTGCTGGCAGCGGTGATGTCGGCGCTGCCGGCCCAGGCGTTGGCGGCGTCAGCGATGCTCAGCGGAGCAGCGTTCGCATCGGTGTAGTCGACGCCGGCTACGGCGGTGCTGGCAGTGTTGGTTTCGTTCAACTGCACCGTCAGGGTGTCGCCACCGAGCAGGTTGATGCCGTTGAAGCCCGAGTCGCCGGCCAGCTGGCCGATCTGGGTCAGCAGCGCGTCGAACTGGGTGGCAAGGCTGGAGCGAACCGCCGTGTCGGTGGTCTGCTGAGCCTGGCTGGTCAACGACTGAGCGGATTGCACCAGCTTGGTGATCGCGCTGATACCGTTGTTGGCGGCCTGAATCGTATTGATGCCCGTGGCCATGGAGTCCAACAGGTTGCTCAGGTCGTTCGCGCGGTTATCAAGGCCCTGGGCGGTGAAGAAGTTGTTCGGATTGTCGAGGGCCGAGTTAACGCGCTTGCCGGTCGCAAGCTTGGTCTGGGTCGACGTGATAAGTTCCGAAGTCTGCTGCAACTGCAGCAAGTTCGAACGCACGCCGGAGGAGAGAACGATGTCAGACATCTTAGTACCTTTCTGGTCTATTTGCCGTACTGGCAGTTACGCGTAAGCGATCCCGCGGATCGGCAATGTCTTCGCACACCGCTCCAAACGACACGTAAAATTTTATGGTTAATGACTTATCGCTTTCTGTTGAATGCCATTAACTTTTGAATCGAATGGTAGCGATCGCCGTCGACTGACGCGGCCGGCACAAAGCGGCAATCTCGTGCAGAGAACCAGGGTACAAATTGCGGATAGAAGCGAAAGCCGGATCGGTGCGCGCGTGAAATCGCGCATTAACAATTCGCTAACGCACACGTTTCCTTAACTGACGGGCCGTATGTTTGGTGCGTCATGTCAGTCTCGAGTCTCAGCACAACTTCGAGTGCGGTGCGCGGCGCAACGTCTGCCGGTGCGACCGATTGGCTGGCCGACACCGTCGCCAATATCAAGGCATCACAGAACCAAGGCGGCCTGCTGGGCATGCTGTCCGCCGCTGCCGCCGGCAATAATGATGGTAGCGCCAAGTCGTTTTTGAAGAACAGCATCGCCGCTTCCAACACCTTCGCGACCATCGCGCAATCCACCGTCACGAGCTATTCCAGTTTGATCGCGCAGATGGCGAGCGTCCGCCAACAGGAAGCGCAAGCGAAGCAGCTGGACGAGGCCTTCAAATCTTTGCAAGACACCCAGAAGATGGTCGCGAAAAAGAACGTGCTCGACGCGTTCATCTATATGCCTGACGGCTCTTACATCGACACCAACAGTAACATCATGACGATGTCGGACGGCACGCAGTATGATGTTACGACTGGGGCGAAATACGTCGACCCCTCAATGATCATTCAAATGGCAAACGGTTCTTATCTCGATACCAAGAACAACATTCTCACCATGGCCGATGGCACCCGCATCGACTCGGTGACCGGTATAAAGCTTTCGACGACCGCCTGATCTGGCCGGCTCCCGCGCGGCATGACGCCGGCGCGACGATCGTCCCATTCATAAATCTAGAGCGAGCGGCAGACCGACATGGGTTGGCTCGTCTTGCTGCTCGGCGTATTGGCGCGGCCGGTGGCGCCATAGGTCGAGGGCGCGTGTTTGCGGGCAAGTTCGGTGGAAACGCCGCGGATGATGCCTTCGGCGACGGCGTGCGCGGTGGCCAGCACCGTCAAATTGGTCTGCAGCACCGTTTGAAACGCGTCGTGGCGCGCGCGCAGCCGCACAAGCGCGTCGGGTTGCGATTGGGCGACGATGCTTTTGGCCGCTCTCACGCGTTCCGTTTCCGCAAAATAGTGCCTGGCCAGCTCGAGCTTGGCTTCGTCGAGTTCGGTGACGCCGCGCAGCTTGCCGGCGCGCGCCCGTGCGGTCTCCTGTTCGACCGTTTCCACCAGGCGATCCATGATCCTGTTCAGGTTCGCAATCGCTCGCTCGGCGTCGCCGGCATTGGTGATGACCGCTTGAGCTTGCGGGTTGCTCATGATCTTGCCTCCTGTTGCGCGATCAGGGTCTTGTAGACCTGATCGGCGATGCCGAAGCCGCCCGATTTGGCAAACGACTTGGCGTATTCGTCGGTGAGGAACGAGCGCCACACGCCGGTGGCGCCATTGCCGCCGAACGGCCCGTCGCCCTGGATGCCGGTAAACATCTGCTGGAACATCGAATTGATAAACACCGCTTCGAAGTCCTGCGATGCCGCCTTGGCCTTCGCCTTGCCGGCGTCGGACAGGGTGGCCATCGCCGGCGTCTTGGTCGGCGTCTTGGCGTTGAGCAGGTCGAGCGGACTGAGACCGGGAGCGGCGAGGGACATGCCAGCCATCACATCACCTCGATGTCGGCTTGGATGGCGCCGGCGGCCTTGATCGCCTGCAGGATGGCGATCATGTCGCGCGGGCCGATGCCGAGCGAGTTGAGCCCGTCGACCAGTTGCTGCAGCGAGACGCCGTCTTTCACCAGAGCGAGCTTCTTGCCGTCTTCCTGCACGCCGATGCGGGTGCGGGGCACGACCACGGTCTGGGCGCCACGCGGCGCGAATGGCCCGGGCTGACTGACTTGCGCTGACTCGGTGATGGTGACGGTCAGGTTGCCCTGCGCCACCGCGACCATCGACACCCGCACGTCGCGGCCCATCACGATGATGCCGGAGCGCTCGTCGATCACGATCTTGGCGGCGAGATCGGGCTCGACCTGGAGCTGTTCGATCTCGGTGAGCAGCGAGATCACGTTGCCGCGGTATTGCTGCGGGATCGTGATGCCGATGGTGCCCGGATCCAGCGGCTCGGCCGTCGGCATGCCGATGAAGTCGTTGATGGCGGCGGCGATGCGTTTGGCCGTGGTGAAATCCGGATTGCGCAGCGCCATGCGCAACTGGCTGAGCTTGTTGAGGGTGAATTCGATTTCGCGCTCGATCAGCGCGCCGTTGGAAATGCGGCCGACGGTCGGCACGCCGCGCACGATCTTGGCGGCTTCGCCTTCGGCCTGGAAACCGCCGATCGCCACCGACCCTTGGGCTACCGCGTAGACATTGCCGTCGGCGCCGAGCAGCGGGGTAACCAGCAGCACGCCGCCCTGCAGGCTCTTGCTGTCGCCGAGCGCCGATACGGTGACGTCAATACGCGTGCCTTGCGTTCCGAAGGGGGGCAGGTTGGCCGTGACCATCACCGCTGCGACGTTGCCGGTGCGCAGCGTCTGGCCGCGGACGTTGACGCCGAGGCGTTCCAGCATCGCGGTCAGCGACTGCTTGGTGAAGGGGATATTGTTGAGAGTGTCACCTGTGCCGTTCAGGCCGACCACAAGGCCGTACCCAATGAGCTGGTTCTGGCGCACGCCCTCGATATTCGCGAGGTCTTTGATGCGCGAGGTCGCCCCGGCACTCCCCGGGACAAACAGACAGATGAGTAGCGCCGCACGGAATGCGGTCAGAAAGATCCTCGTCATCACTGCTCCCCAATGTGACGGTGGCTGTCCTGACCTATGCGAGCGCCGTGCCAACGCAGCCGTACGAGTCAAGACTCTGGCGACGTTGAGGATTTTGAATCGCTATCGCGAAATGCCCTGCGCTCGCACCCGGCATGAAAGGGCTCGACCGGCAAAAACTGCCGGGGCGTTTACCGCGCATTAACCATAAACCCTCAGTTTCATATCTCAGGGACCGACGATTTCGGTGGGGCTACGCCATGCGCATCTACGGGCCGAATGGAGCCGCGCTTGCCAACGCGCCGGCTTCCGCACGCCGCGCCGCCGGCGGCACTTTCAAACTCAGCGAACAGGAAGCGCCGCGCAGCACCGGCGCCGCGAGCTCGCTGCGGTCGATTTCGACCCTCGACGCGCTCTTGGCGATGCAGGGCGTGGACGATCCGGCCGAGCGCAAGAAGCGCGCGGTCGCCAAGGGCCGTAACGCGCTCGACGTGCTCGACGCGCTCAAGGTCGCGGTGCTCGATGGCAGCATCGACAGCTC
>JANMSZ010000547.1:0-15884 GCA_031389925.1 Hyphomicrobiales bacterium
ATTACGGCCGCGCCACGCTGGAAGAAGTGTTTCTCGATGTCGCGCGCGGCACCCACAGCGAGGCAGTGCTGTGAGCATCAGCGATAGCGGCCTCGATTTCTCCGCCAACCGCGTCAGCGCCATGGTGCGGCGCTATTGGTACCTGCTGCGTTCGTCGTGGCCGCGCATTCTCGATCTGATCTATTGGCCGGCGGTGCAGATGTTGATGTGGGGCTTTCTGCAGCTCTACATCTCGCAGAATTCTGGATTCTTCGCGCAAGCCAGCGGCGTCTTTATCGGCGCGGTGCTGCTGTGGGATATTTTGTTTCGCGGCCAGCTCGGCTTCTCGATTTCATTCCTCGAGGAAATGTACGCCCGCAACCTCGGCAACCTGATGATGTCGCCGCTGCGGCCGCCGGAATTCCTCGCCGCGCTGATGATCATGAGCGTCATCCGGCTGGCGATCGGTATGATTCCGGTGTCGCTGCTGGCGATCGCTTTCTTCGGCTTCAATCTGTGGGCGATGGGCTTTGCGCTCGCCGCGTTCTTCGTCAATTTGATTTTGACAAGCTGGGCGATCGGCATCTTCGTCGCCGGCCTGCTGCTGCGAAACGGCTTGGGCGCCGAGAGCATGGCCTGGACCATCATGTTCCTGTTTCTGCCGCTGACCTGCGTCTACTACCCGGTCGAGGTGCTGCCGCACTGGCTGCAATATTTCGCCTGGGCGCTGCCGCCCACCTACGTGTTCGAAGGTATGCGCGCGCTGCTGATCAACCACGTGTTCCGCGCCGATCTGATGCTGGAGGCCTTCGCGTTCAATGTTGTGTTGTTTGTCCTGGCCTGCATCGCATTCCTTAAGCTTTTGGCCAGCGCGCGCGTCCAAGGTTCCCTGCTGCAAGGCGGCGAGTAAGTATAAGTGACTGAAAATAAATGATATTTAGCCGGAACTTGCAGCGTAAACCGGACGCGAAGGACTTATCGTTAGGTTGACCTCATGAGTGAAAAGCGACAGCCTACTGCAGCGCAGCAAAGGCCGGGAACCAAGCCGATGCCGATTGGGGAATTCGACGGGGCAGCATCGCTGCCCGGTGATAGCGCGGGTTTGCTCGCGACGCCGATGTATTGGCTCTACGAAATGGGCCAGGCGGCACTCGATCCCTCGCGCGCCTTCGCCGACGCCACGCGGCTGTTTTTCAAGAACCCGGCCAATCCCTTCGCGCATACGCAATATGGCAAATCGGTCGCCGCCACCGCCGAATTGTTCGAGCGCGTGACGCGCCGCTACGGCCAGCCTGAATGGCAGATCGACTCGACCATGGTCGGCGGCGAGCGCGTGCCGGTTCACATCAAATCCGTTTGGGAGCGGCCGTTCTGCCGCCTGCTGCATTTCGAGCGCGTACTCACGCAGGTGCCGCGCCGGCCGCAGCCGAAACTGCTGATCGTCGCGCCGATGTCGGGTCACTACGCGACACTGCTGCGCGGCACCGTCGAAGCCTTCCTGCCCAATCACGATGTCTACATCACCGAATGGCGCAATGCCCGCTCGGTGCCGCTGGCCGAAGGCCGCTTCGATCTCGACGACTACATCGATTATTTGATCTCGATGTCGCACTTCCTCGGCGGCGACTGTCACATGATCGCGGTGTGCCAGCCTTCGGTACCGGTGCTGGCTGCGGTCGCGCTGATGGAAGCCGATAACGATCCTTACGCGCCGCATTCCATGACGCTGATGGGCGGGCCGATCGACACGCGCATCAATCCCAACGGCGTCAACAAGCTCGCCGAGAGCCGCGGGTTGGACTGGTTCCGTTCACACGTCATCACCAAGGTGCCGTTCCCCAATCCGGGCGTCATGCGCGATGTCTATCCCGGCTTCCTGCAGCTCACGGGCTTTGTGTCGATGAATCTCGACCGCCATGTCGAGGCGCATAAGGAGTTGTTCCGCAACCTGGTGAAGGGCGACGGCGACAGTGCGACCAAGCACAAGGATTTCTACGACGAATATCTCGCGGTCATGGATCTGTCGGCCGAGTTCTATCTGCAGACCGTCGACACCGTGTTCATCCGCCATGCGCTGCCGAAAGGCGAGATGACGCATCGCGGCCGCATGATCGACCCAAGCCTGATCAAGCGCGTTGCTCTGCTGACGGTGGAAGGCGAGCACGACGACATTTCCGGCGTCGGCCAGACCGAGGCGACGCATAGGCTTTGCCCCAACATCCCGGCCGAGAAGAAAGTGCATTATCTGCAGCCCGGCGTCGGGCACTACGGCGTGTTCAACGGCTCGCGTTTCCGGTCCGAGATCGCGCCCCGCATTTCCGATTTTGTGTTGTCGAACAACGGCACGCGCCGCAAGGCCAATGGCGCTGCGGCGTCGGCGCCGAAGAAGGCCGCTGCACCGGCGCATTGATCGCCTCACGCCTAAGTTTGTGGCACACTGCGAGCCCCGAGTTGATTCTGGGCTAAAAATGTCGATCCCGCTCCGCGCCTTATTTTTTCGCCGCACCAGCGAGCCGGTGTCGATTACCGTCGTGTTCGAGCGCGAGATCTATCAGGTGCGTCTGCGGCGCCATCCGCGTGCGCGCCGCTACACGCTGCGCATTCATGCCACCACCCGCGAGGTCGTGGTTTCGATGCCGCCGCGTGGCAGCATCAAGCAGGCCACCGAATTTGCGCAGAAGCACGGCGCCTGGATCGCGGCGCGGCTGAGCCGCCTGCCGCAAGCGGCACCCTTCGGCCATGGTACGGTGCTGCCGCTGCGCGGCATCGATCACCGCATCGAGCATCGGCATGGCGCGCGTGGCACGGTCTGGACCGAAGTCGGCAAGACGGGCGAACATCTGCTGTGCGTCGCCGGCGCCGAGCCGCATGTCCCGCGCCGGGTGCGCGATTATCTCAAGCGCGAAGCCAAGGCCGATCTGGAAATCGCCAGCAAGCGTGCGGCTGCCTCGCTCGGCGTCGCGCTCAAGCGCGTGTCGATCCGCGACCAATCCAGCCGCTGGGGTTCGTGCTCGACCACCGGCGTATTATCGTACTCGTGGCGGCTGATCCTGGCGCCGCCCTACGTCCTCGACTATCTCGCCGCGCATGAGGTTGCGCATCTGGTCGAGATGAACCATTCGCGCGCGTTCTGGCGCGTGGTGGCGCGCATCTGTCCAGACATGGACCGCGCCAAGACCTGGCTCGACGCGCATGGCACCGCGCTGCATCGCTACGGCATGCAGGACAAGGTGCGCTAGCGTCCGCCAAGTGCCTGATATAGACAGGCGCCTCAATCAGCCACGGACATTCCATATATGCTGCGCGTCGGCACTTTCGCACTCACGGCATTGCTGGCGGCGTTGAGCGCGGTGGGGCCGCTCACCACCGACATGTATCTGCCGTCGCTGCCGGACATCGCCCGACAACTCAGCGCTTCGACCGCGCAGGTCCAGCTCACGATCTCGGCCTATCTGATCGGCTTTGCCGTCGGACAAATATTCTACGGCCCGGTGTCCGATCGTCACGGCCGCAAGCCGGTGCTGATCGGCGCGCTGGCGCTATACTGCGCGGCGAGTCTGGCCTGCGCGCTGTCGACTTCGGTTGAAATGCTGATCGTCGCGCGCTTCGTGCAGGGCCTCGGCGGTTCCGGCGGCATCGTGCTGGCGCGCGCCATCGTGCGCGATCTTTATGCCGGCGCGCGCGCCGGACGTGAATTGTCGCTGATCGGCTCGGTGATGGCGCTGGCGCCGGTGCTGGCGCCGGTCGCCGGCGGCGTTTTGCAAACGGCGTTCGGCTGGCACTCGATTTTCTTCACCCTGGTCGCGGCCGGACTGATCGGCTCGATCGTGGTGTGGCTGCTGTTGCCGGAAACGCTGCGCCAGCGCGCCGCCGATCCGGTCTCGCCATCGAGCATGCTCGCGTCATATCGCGCGGTCGCGCGCAACCCGGCCTATCTCGCTTATCTCGGCCTTGCCACCGCGAGCTATGCTGGTCTGTTTGCCTGGATTTCCGGCGCCTCCTTCGTGCTGCAAAATCTCTATGGCCTGTCGCCGCTCAGCTTCGGCATCGCCTTCGCGCTCGGCTCGGTCGGCTACATGACCGGCGCGACGATTGCCGCGCGTCTGGTCATGCGGCTCGGCATCGACGGCATGCTCGGCGTCGGCGCGGCGACGCTTGCGGCCGGCGGGCTCGGTATGGTGGCTGCGGTCGCGCTCGGCTTTGTCTCGGCCGCATCGCTGGTGATCCCGGTGGCGGTCTATCTCGCCGGGCTGGGTATGGTGCTGCCGCAAGCCATTGCCGGTGCCTTGACGCCGTTTCCGGAACGCGCGGGCGCCGCCTCTTCGCTGCTCGGGTTCATCCAGCAGAGCATCGCGGCGCTGTGCGGCGCGCTGGTCGGATGGCTGCTGGGCGAAAATGCCTGGCCGCTGGCGGCGGCGGTGGCGGCGATGGGCTGCGCGACGTTGGCCATTTGGCTCGCGACGCGCCGGCTCCGCGCCAGCGTCGTAACGCCCTAATTACGACCGCCAAACAGATTATTGATCAGCCAGCCGTCGAGACTGGCGCTGCCATTTGTCGCTCGTGGCGCTGATTGCCCGACGCTCGCCGGTGGCACCGGCGCGTCGGGCGGCCGCGGATATTGTCCGGGCGCTTGCGCCTGCTGTTGCGAATTGCCGAACACGCCGGAGAACAGCCCGCCGCTCGGCGCCGTCGGCAGGCCTGCGACCGGCACGCCCTGATGCGCATCGCGCATGAAGCGGCTCCAGATGTCCACCGGCAAGCCGCCGCCGGTGATCTTCCTGGTCGGCGTGTTGTCGTCGTTGCCGAGCCAGACGCCCGTCACCAAACGGCCGGTGTAGCCGATGAACCAGGCGTCGCGGAAATCCTGTGAGGTGCCGGTCTTGCCGGCCGCTGGCCAGCCGGGCAGCGCGGCCTTGTGCGCGGTGCCCATGCTCAGCGTTTCCTGCATCATCTGATTCATCATGCCAACGTGACGCGCCTCGATGAGGCGGCCGAGCGGTTGTTCGTTGCGATGATAGAGCACTTTGCCGTTGGCAGCGGTGACGCGCTCGATCACGTGCGGCATCACGGCATTGCCGCCATTGGCGAAGGGCGCATAGGCGCCGACCAGTTCGAGCATCGAGACTTCCGAGGTGCCGAGCGAAATCGAGGCGTTCGGTTCGAGTTTCGACGCGATGCCGAGGCGATGCGCGGTGCGTACCACCGACATCGGCGTAAGTTCCATGGTGAGCCGCACCGACACGGTGTTGAGCGACATCGCCAGCGCCTTGGTCAGCGTCACCGGGCCGAAATATTCGTGGCTGTAGTTCTCCGGCTGCCAGCCTTTGATCTTGATCGGCCCGTCCTGGCGCACGGTGTCGGGCGTCAGCCCATGCTCGAGCGCGGTGAGGTAGACGAAGGCTTTGAAGGCCGAGCCGGGCTGGCGCTTGGCGGCGACCGCGCGGTTGAACTGGCTCTCGGCGTAATTGCGGCCGCCGACCATGGCGCGCACCGCGCCGTCGGGCGTCATCGCCACCAGCGCGCCTTGCGATACGTTGCCTTTGTCGCCCTTCGCCGCCAGTTCGTCGGTGAGCGACTTTTCCGCGCTGGCCTGCAAGGCGGAATCGATGGATGTTTGCACCACGACGTCATCGTCGACATGCCCGAGCACGTCGTTGAGGACGTCCACGACCCAGTCGGCGACGTAGTTGACCGCGCCATTGCCGGCCTGCGGTACGATGCGCGGCGGCTTGGCGAGCGCGACTTTCTCATTGGACGGCGTGATGAAGCCGAGTTCGGCCATGACGGCGATGACGATTTTCGCGCGCTTTTCGGCGGCGTCGTAATTGCGGTTCGGCGCCAGCCTGGTCGGCGACTTCACCAGGCCGGCCAGCATCGCGGCCTCGGCGACGTTTAACTGTCTGGCAGACTTACCGAAATAGCGCAGCGACGCCTGCTCGATGCCATAGGAGCCGGAGCCGAAATAGACGCGATTCAAATACAGCTCGAGGATCTGCGTCTTGGAGAATTTGCGCTCCAGCCAGACCGCCAGCAGCACCTCTTGCAGCTTGCGGGTGACCGTACGTTCTTGAGTCAAAAAGAGATTTTTCGCCAATTGCTGCGTCAAAGTGGAGCCGCCTTGGGCCACGCCGCGGTGCAGAACGTTGGCGACCACGGCGCGGCCGATGCCCAAGGGATCGACGCCGTAATGCTCGTAGAAGCGCCGATCCTCGATGGCGATGAAGGCCCGAGGAACGTAGGGAGGAAGTTCTTTCAGCGTGATGATCTCGCCGGCCAGGTCGCCGCGGCGGGCGAGCTGTTTGCCGTTGACGTCGTTGATTTGGATCGAGGGCGGGCGCTTGGGAATTTCCAGCGACTGGATCGGCGGCAAATGCGCGCCGACATAGACGACAGCGCCGACGCCGCCGATCACGATCCACAGCCCGGCGACCAGGGTCCAATAGGTCATGCGGCCGAGCAGCGAGCGGCGCTTGGCCTTTGGCTTTGCGGATTTCTTTTTGCGGCGCGGGCGCGGCTTATTGTTCGACTTGGGCTTGTCGGAGTCCGGCGCGCTGCGCTCGTCCGCGCTCACGCGCAGCTCGGGGCTATTGTCGAACACCGGCTCGCGGCGCCCACCCGATTGTCCCCGACCCGCCATACGCAATCCGTACCTTAGCCGGCGGCAGCACGCGCCGCCGGTCCCCAAAGGGACGCTAAGCGGGTCGGTTTAAGGGGCCGTTAAACTGGGATTTTCCTGTAAATCCAGGGCTTTGCGGCGCCGGCCTGAACTACTTCTTTTCGATCGTAATGCCGCTCTTGCCGACATTGATCTCAATGCCGGTGGTCTTCTGGCGTTCCTGGTAGAGTTGATAGCCAAGGACCGCGGCGGCGACGGCCAGCACGCCGACGACGAGATAGAGCGTGTTGCGATTCATAGTTTGCCCCCTCAGGTTAACGAAACGGCTCTCAAAATTGGATTTCCGCCGAAGCGAGGTGACGTGGTCACGACGGCACACGCCACCCCTCCATCTTCCGCAGTCTCAAATTGTCGAAGCCATTGATGCCGTATTAGCAGCGCACGTAACGGCGACGGCCGCTCTCGGTGCGGTAGTAGCAGCGTCCCGGACGCGTCTCGTCGGCGATGATAGCGCCGGCCGCGGCGCCGATCAGGCCGCCTGCAACAGCGCCGCCTGCCGAGCGCGTGGCAAGGCCGCCGATCAATGCGCCGGACCCGGCGCCAATCAAGGCGCCCCCTGCGACACGATCTTGCCGGGCGGTTTCGCATCCCGCGAGTGCGAGCGCCATTGCCGCGACGATCAATGCTTTATGCATAACAATCTCCCTCACTGTTGCGATAACCAGGGAAGAATATGTCCGGTTTGTGACATTGGCATTGATGTGCATCAACGGCGTCCCCGGCCTGTGTGTTCTAGGTTTAGTCAGTTTTCACGGGACATTTTCATGCCGCTCAAGCGCTACCTTGCCCCCGATGAGAGACGCCTGCTCGCGCGCTACTGGCAGAGTGCTTCCGGATTCTGGCGGGGCACGACCGCCTGGCGTGCCTGGCTGTTGGGTTTTGTGCTGGTTGGGACCGTCCTGCTGCAGTTGTTGGTCCAGTTTTATCTGAACTTCTGGAACCGCGATTTCTTCAACGCGATCGAGCGCAAGGACAGCGCGGAGCTTTGGCACCAGGCGACGATCTTCCTGCCGCTCGCGGCCGCCAGCCTCGCGCTTGCCATTGCCTCGGTCTGGGGCCGGATGACCATGCAGCGGACCTGGCGTGCCTGGTTGAGCGGCCATCTCTATGACTATTGGCTGGAACGCGGCCATTCCCAGCAGCTCCACTTGATGCGTGGGGAACGTGACAATCCCGAGTATCGGATCGCCGAAGACGGCCGCGTTGCCACCGACCTGCCGATCGACCTGACACTCGGATTGGTGTCGGCGACGCTGACCGCGATCACCTTTATCGGCGTGCTCTGGAGTGTCGGCGGCGGTCTCGAGATCACTGTCTTCGGTTTCAACCTGGCTATTCCCGGCTATCTCGTTGTCGCGGTCATTCTCTATTCCTTGCTGTTGACCGCTGCGATGATTCTGATTGCGCATCATCTGACGCACATCATGGAAGACAACAAGCGCGCCGAAGCCAAGCTAAGGTCGATCGGCGCTCACCTGCGGGAAAGCGGTGAAGGCACTGCGCTTCCGAACGCCCGGCACGACGGGCGGCGCATGATCGGCGCGGCGCTGGATGAGGTGATCCGGCAATGGCTGATCTATTGTTGGCAGATGATGCGGATGACGCTCGTCTCGCACACCAATACGCTGCTGACGCCGGTGATCGGCTTGTTGCTGTGCACGCCGAAATTCATTTCGGGTTCGATGACGCTTGGCGAGGTCGTGCAGGCCGCCGCCGCATTCGCCATCGTGCAGGGCGCGTTCAATTGGATATCGGACAGCTACGGCCGGCTCGCAGAGTGGACCTCGTCGGCAAACCGCGTATCGTCGCTGCTGCTCGCGCTCGACCAGATCGAAGAGCCTAAACGCCCCCGCAAGATCCATAAGTCCTGATATGACCGCCGCAGCATCCAGCACCCCCAATCCCGCAGCCCCGGCCGGCATTCGCCCGATGAGCATTTTTAGGCTCTACGGACGCGTCCTCGCGCTGCTCGGCACCGAAAGCCGGTTGGCCTGGGCCTTGGCGCTGGCGAATATGGCGCTGGCCGCCGCGCAGTTCGCCGAGCCGGTGCTGCTCGGCCGGATCATCGACACGCTGACCGGCGCACAGACGCGCGGCGAAGCGCCGTCATGGCCGCAACTCAGCGGTCTGTTGGGCGCCTGGGCCGCGTTCGGGCTTTTCACCATCGCCTGCGGCACGGCGATCGCATTGTACGCCGACCGGCTGGCGCATCGCCGCCGCCACGTCGTGCTGACCGGCTATTTCGAGCATGTGCTGCAGCTTCCTTTGACCTACCACGGCAACACCCATTCCGGCCGGCTGATGAAGGTGATGCTGCAAGGCACCGACGCGCTGTGGGGGCTTTGGCTCGGATTTTTCCGCGATCACCTCGCGTCCTTCATTTCGCTGCTGGTGTTGCTGCCGATTTCGCTGTTCATCAACTGGCGGCTCGCCTTGCTGCTGATCGCGCTATGCGTCGTGTTCGCCGGCCTCACCGCGTTGATCGTGCGCAAGACCGAGACGTTGCAGAGTTCGGTCGAGCGGCATTACTCCGATCTCGCCGAGCGCGCCTCCGATACGCTCGGCAATATCGCGCTGGTGCAGAGCTTTTCCCGGCTTGAAGCTGAGGTTCTGGAGTTGCGCCAGATCGTCGAGCGTCTGCTCGCCGCGCAGATGCCGGTGCTGTCGTGGTGGGCGCTCGCCAACATCCTGACGCGGACGGCGACGACATTCACCGTGCTGGCGATCATCATCGTCGGCACGCTGCTGCACATCAACGGGCAGGCGAGCATCGGCGAGATGGTCACCTTCATGAATTTTGCCGGCCTGATCATTACACGGCTTGAACAGTCCGTCGGCTTTATCAACAGAGTGATGTCGGAGGCGCCGCGCCTGCGCGAATTTTTCCAGGTGTGGGACACCGTGCCGGCCATTCGCGATTTCCCCGAGGCGGTCGATCCGGGCCGGCTCGGTGGCATGGTCGAATTCAAAGATGTGTCGTTCACCTATGACGGCGAGCGGATGGCGGCGGCCGACCTGAACTTCAAGGCAATGCCGGGCGAGACCATCGCGCTGGTCGGGGCGACTGGCGCGGGCAAATCGACGGCCATTGCGCTTCTTCACCGGGCCTTCGATCCGCAATTCGGTTCGATCGAGATCGACGGTACCGATATCCGCAAGTTCGAGCTTGCCGCCTTGCGCCGGAATATCGGCGTGGTGTTCCAGGAAGCGCTGCTGTTCAACCGTTCGATTTCAGACAACCTGCGCGTCGGCAAAGCCGATGCGACCGAAGCGGAGATGCGCGATGCCGTCCGGCGTGCGCAGGCGCTCGATTTCATCGAGCGCAAGTTCGAAGGCTTTGACGGTCGCGTCGGCGAGCGCGGCCGTTCGCTGTCCGGCGGCGAGCGTCAGCGGCTGTCGATTGCGCGCGCGCTGCTAAAGGACCCGCCGATCCTGATTCTCGACGAGGCGACCAGCGCGCTCGACGCCGACACCGAGGCCAAGGTCATGCAGGCGCTCGATGAGGTGATGAAAAACCGCACGACCTTCGTGATCGCGCACCGGCTGTCGACCGTGCGCAAGGCGTCGCGCATTCTGGTGTTCGACAGCGGCAAAATCGTCGAGGCCGGCACCTTCGACGAACTGGTTCAGGCCGGCGGGCGCTTTGCCAGCCTCGCCCGGACGCAGCTCATTTCGGCCGGGCCGGTCGCGGCGCCGACTGCGGCAACGTAAACGCCAGGGCCGGTTTAAGAGGCCGTTAAACCGGGATTTCTCTGTAAAACCAGGGCTTTGCGGGACGCGGCAACGTGCTAGGTTTTGCGCCCGCCGGCCCTTTATGGAATCGCCTTTTGGACACGCAAGTCATCATCGTCGGCGCCGGACCGGTCGGTCTGACGCTCGCCGTCGATCTCGGTCGCCGCGGCGTGCGCTGTATCCTGCTGGAGCAGAAGGCCGCGCCGCAGTTCCTGCCGAAGATGGAGCGGTGCAACGCCCGCACCATGGAGATCTACCGGCGCATGGGGCTGGCGCAAAAAATCCGCAATGCCGGCTTTCCGCCCGACGTGCCGATGGACGTGTTCATCGTCACGTCGCTCACCGAGCCGCCGCTATTGCATCTGCCTTATCCGTCGGTGGCGCAGGCGCAGGCCGAGATCGCTTCACGCAATGACGGCACGCTGCCGCTCGAGCCTTACCAGTTGATCTCGCAATACACGCTGGAGCCGCTGCTGAAGTCGGTGGCGGACGCCATGCCGAACGTCGACGTGCGCTATGGCTACGAATTCCAGGGCTTCGAGCAGGATGCGGGTTCGGTGCGCGCGCGGGTCAAGCACGGCACCACGATCGAGCAACTCCGCGCCGATTATCTGGTCGGCTGCGACGGCGGCTCCAGCCTGGTGCGGCGCCAGCTCGGCATCAAGCTGCAAGGCGACGCCAATCTGATGCAGTTCCACCAGGCGCTGTATAAATGCGACGACCTGTTCGACCGCATTCCGATCGGCAAGGGGCGGCACTATCACGTCGCCGACGGCCAGGCGACGTTCCTGATCGTGCAGGATTCGACCAAGCATTTCACGCTGCATTCGGTGGTCGACAGCGACGCCGAGATGGCGACGATGTTCGAAAAGACTGTCGCCATGCCGGTCAAATACGAAATGCTGTCGGTCGGTCAGTGGCGGCAGAATCTGCTGCTCGCGGACAAATACAGCGACGGCCGGATTTTTCTTGCCGGAGATGCCGTACATCTCGTGATTCCCACCGGCGGGCTCGGCATGAACAGCGGTGTCGGCGATGCCAACGATTTGTCGTGGAAGCTTGCCGCCACGCTGCAAGGCTGGGGCGGGCCGAAGCTGCTTGAATCCTACGAGATCGAGCGCCGCCAGATCGGCGCGCATAATGTCGAGGCCTCGCGGCAGGCATCGCGCGGGCGGCGCGCCTGGCGCGCGATGTATAAGCCGAACATCCGCGACAACACGCCGGAAGGCGCTGAGACCCGCGCCAATCTCACCCGCGTCGCCAATGTCGAGCAGCGCAAGAGCAACGAGATGATCGGTGCTGAGTTGGGCTACCGTTATGTCGGCTCGCCGGTGATTTCAGCGGAAGCGGGCGAAGGCCCGCCGCACGAATTCATGACCTACGTGCCGAGCACCTGGCCCGGCGCGCGGCTGCCGCACGTCTGGCTCGCCGACGGCACCGCGCTGCATGACAAGATCGGCGAGGGGTATACGCTGCTGCGGCTCGCCGGCAACGATTCCAACAGCGCGCCGCTGGCGCGGTCCTTCGCCGAATATGGTGCGCCGTTCCACGTTCTCGAGATCAATGAAGAGCGGCCGCGTGAGCTTTATGGCTATGATCTGCTCTTGCTGCGTCCCGACCTGCACGTGGTCTGGCGCGGCAACAGCCTGCCGGGCGAGGTCAAGAAACTAGCGGCGCTGGCGACGGGGCACTAATCTTTTCGTGAGGAAAAAATGGCGAAGAAGCTTCAACTCTCGCTGGCCTGCGGCGACTACGAAATCGTCCGTCCTTTGATGGACGGCCGGGTGAAGCCCGACGGCATCGACCTCACCATTCTGACCAAGATGGATTCGGCGACGCGGCATTGGCGCTTCCTGCGCGACCGCGAGTTCGACGTTGCCGAGCTGTCGGGCTCCGGCTATCTCGCCGCGCACGACAATGACTGGCCGGTGCGCGCCATTCCGGTGTTTCTGCACCGGCGTTTCCGCCACGGCTTCATCTTCATCAATACGACCAAAGGCATCAAGAAGCCGAACGACCTCACGGCCAAGAAGATCGGCGTCAAGACGCTAATGACCACCGCGGTGCTGTGGATGCGCGGCCATCTCGAGCACGACTACGGCGTGCCGGCCAAATCCAACGAATGGTTCGCCGAGCTCGAAAACGACGTCGACGTGAAAATTCCGGCGGATTTCAAATTGACGCGGCTGCCGGACGACAAATCGGTCGAGACCATGCTGGCGGAAGGCGAACTCGACGCCGTGCTGCATTCCGACATTATCAAGCCCTTCGTCGCCGGCGACCCGCGTGTGGCGCGGCTGTTTCCCGATCATAAGGCGGAAGAGATCGCCTACTTCAAGAAGACCGGCATTTTCCCGATCATGCACGTGCTCGGCATCAAACAGGAATTGGCCGAGCAGCATCCCTGGATCGCCGTCAGCCTGTACAAGGCGTTCAACGAGGCCAAGGCGATGGCGATGCAGCGCATGCAGAATCCGCGCATCGTGCCGCTGGCCTGGTATCGCGACGCCTGGGAGGAGCAGGAGAAGATCCTCGGCCCCGACCCGTGGGAATATGGCCTGGGCGCCGCCAACAAGAAGAACCTGGAAGCGCTGATCGGCTATTCGCACGAGCAGGGGCTAATCAAGAAGAAGCCGGCGGTCGAAGAGCTGTTTCTCAATGTTTCGCAGGGCAAAAAGCGCGGCGTCGAATTCCGGATATAACTACAACTTCCCTTCTTCCCTCAGCACCTCCGTCGCGATGCGGTGGGCTTCGTTCGACGCAGGGATGCCGCAATACAATGTAAGGAGCAGCAGCACTTCCTGGATCTGTTCCGGCGTGCAGCCGTTCTTCACCGCGCCCTTGAGATGCACGCGCAATTCGTTGGCGTGGCCGGCGGCCGCCATCATCGCGATCATGGCGAGCGACTTGGTCGTAGGCTCCAGCGCCGTGCGGCTCCAGACGTCGCCATAGGCGTAAGAATTGATGATGTGTTGCAGCGGCTTGCCGAAGTCGCCGAAGGCGTTCATGCGCTTGCCGACCGCTTCGGCGCCGAACATCTCGGTGCGCAGCTTCAGCCCGCGCTCATACTGTTTGTCGTCCATGGTGTTTCCTTCCCGATTGCGCCGATAGCTCCGCGTGTTCTAGATAAGACCACGCGACATTTTTTCCCGCCAGCCTGACAGAAGACTTTCACCATGATCAATGCCGCCGTGATCGGCCTCGGACGCTGGGGCAAGAACATCGTCGAATCCGCGCAGGACAAGAGCAAACGCCTGCGTTTCATCCGCGGCGTCAGCAAAGAGCCGGAGCAGGTCGCGGATTTCGCCAAAGCTAAGGGCTTCGAACTGTCGACCGATTTCGACGAGGCCATCGCCGATCCGCGCGTGCAGGCGGTATTTCTGGCGACGCCGCATTCGCTGCATGTAAAGCAGATTTCAGCCGTCGCCGCGCTCGGCAAACCGGTGTGGAGCGAGAAGCCGCTGGCGCTGACGCGCGCCGAAGCGGCGAAGGCGGTCGCGGCGACGCAGAAAGCCGGCGTGGTGTTCGGCCTCGGCAACAACAAGCGCTGCTTTGCGTCGATGCGCGAACTCAAGCGTGTGACCGCCGATGGCGTTATCGGCGAGGTGATGCATATCGAAGCCAATTTTACTAACGAGCACTCGACGCGCGTGCTCGGCGGCTGGCGCGACGACCCGAGCGAGTCGCCCGGCGGCGGCATGACCGGTGCGGGCCTTCACGTCATCGACGCGCTGGTCAATCTTGCCGGGCCGATCGCGTCGGTCGACGCCAAGTTGTTCCGGCAGAAGCCGCCGCCGGATCCGCGCGACGTCGCCACGGCGCTGGTGCAGTTCGAAAGCGGCGCCACCGGCGTGCTCGCCACCGTGCGCGCCGCGCCAGCCTATTGGCGGGTCATGGTATTCGGCACCAAAGGCTGGGCCGAGGCGCGCGACGAGACGACGCTCACCACCGCCTTGGTCGGACAGCTGCCGGAAACGAAAGTCTATCCGGCCGTGGATTCACTCGGCGTGCTTTTGGAATCGTTCGCCGAAGCGGTCGAGACCGGCTCGCCTTTCGCGGTGACCGCCGACGACATGCTCGATGTCGTCGGCGCCTTTGAGGCCATCATCCGCTCGATGGAGCAGGGCGTCCCGGTGAAGGTGACGCGCTAGCTCGTTACTGCTGTGGAATGCCGGCGACCTCGCGCACTTTGTTGAAGCGCTTGTATTCACTTGCCATGAAGTCGCCCCACTCCTTCGGGGTCGAAGTCTTGACGACCACGCCAACCTTCTCCATGCGCTTGGCTACTTCCGGATCGGCCAAGCTCTCGTTGAGCACTTTGTTGAGCTTGGCGATGACCGCCGGCGGCGTGCCCTTCGGAGCGAACATGCCGTACCAGGTGGTCACGTCGTAGCCCGGAGTCATGCCGGATTCGATCGCTGCCGGGACGTTCGGCACTGCCGGGAAGCGGTCCTTGCCGGTGACGGCGAGGGCCTTGAGTTGCCCGCTCTGCACCTGACCGATGACGGCAGAAACCGTATCGAACAGAACATCGGCGTGCTTGCCCATCACGGCGTTCATCGCCTCAGGCGTGGTCTTGAACGGTACGTGCAGCATTTCGATGCCGGCGGCCTGCTTGAACATCTCGCCGGCGAAATGCTGGGTGGCGCCGAAGCCGGGGCTGGCGAAAACGATCTTGCCAGGCTGCGCCTTGGCGGCTGCGATAAGTTCTTTCACGTTATTGGCGGGGAAATCCGGCCGCGTCACCATCATCAGGCTGGCTGTTGCGATCATGCCGATTGGCTCAAAAGCAGTGAGCGTGTCGTAGCGCAGGTTTTTGCGAGTGACCGAGGCAATGATCTGGCCCGCGGTCATGATGCCGAGCGTGTAGCCATCCGGCGGGGAATTGGCGATGAGTTCGTTGCCAAGCGTGCCGCCGGCGCCGGGCTTGTTTTCGGCAACCACCGGCTTGCCGAGTTTGGTCTGCATATGCTCCGCGAGGATGCGGCCGATGATGTCGGTGCCGCCGCCGGGTCCGAAGGCGATGATGATCTTGATAGGTTGTTGCGGCCATTCTTGCGCCGACGCGGGCGCTGAAAGTCCCGCAGCCAGCATCAAAGCGCCGGCCAAGGCCAGAGTGAGCTTCTTCATAATTTCCCTCCCAGGATGACTTTTTTTGCCGCATGTTTTTCATGCGTGCAAACTTGGATATCAGGCATAAAGCTTAGCGTGGAGTGCCCCGGCGGCGCACTTCTTTTATGATGGCGCTGTTATCCAGTTCAGCTTCGCCCGCCTTGACGCAGGCTTCAAGCACATCCGCATGGACCTGGAGCACCGATAGTCTTTGCCCGACGGTTTTGGCTTGGTCGAGCATCAAATGGGCGTCCTTCAGCGTCTGTTTGACGCGGCCTTCGGGCGAGAAATCGCCCCGCACCATCTTGCCGCCCTTGGTCTCCATGACCTGCGAATAGGACGCCGAGCCCTTGGCGACCTCGAGAAACGCCGCCGGATCGAGCCC
>JANMSZ010000554.1:0-1680 GCA_031389925.1 Hyphomicrobiales bacterium
CGCGATGTAGCGCGAGGCGCCACGGAAGCCGAGCATCGGGTTCTCCTCCTGCGGCTCGTAGATCGCGCCGCCGATGAGGTTGCGGTACTCGTTGGACTTGAAGTCCGAGAGGCGCACGATGACCTTCTTCGGCCAGAACGCGGCAGCGATCGTCGCCACCCCCTCGACGATCTTCTGCACGTAGAAGTGCCGCGGGTTCTCGTAGCCGCGCGATTGCCGCGCCACCTGCGCCTTGAGCTCCGCCGGCAGCTGCGCGTACTCCAGGCAGGCCTTGGGGTGGATGCCGATGGTGTTGGAGATGATGAATTCCAGCCGCGCGAGCCCCACGCCGTCGTTGGGCAGCTGGCAGAAGTCGAAGGCGAGCTGCGGGTTGCCGACGTTCATCGCGATCTTCACCGGGATCTTCGGCATGCGGTCGAGAGCGACGTCGACGATCTCGAACTCGAGCTTGCCGGCGTAGATGAAGCCGGTATCGCCCTCGGCGCAGGAGACCGTCACCTCCTCGCCCTCGCGCAGCACGCGCGTGGCGGTCTCGCACCCCACCACCGCCGGCACGCCCAGCTCGCGCGCGATGATCGCGGCGTGGCAGGTGCGCCCGCCGCGGTTGGTGACGATGGCGGAGGCCCGCTTCATCACCGGCTCCCAGTTGGGATCGGTCATGTCGGTGACGAGCACGTCGCCTTCCTGCACGCGGGCGATCTCGGCCACGTCCTTGATCACGCGCACGCGGCCCTGGCCGATCTTCGAGCCGATGGCACGGCCCGAAGTCAGCACCTCGCCGCGCTTGCCGATGCGGTAGCGGGTGAGGTGGTCGCGCTTCTTCTCCTGGCTCTTCACCGTCTCGGGACGGGCCTGCAGGATGTAGATCTCACCATCGCCGCCGTCCTTGCCCCACTCGATGTCCATGGGCCGGCCGTAGTGCTTCTCGATGGCCACGGCGTAGTGCGCGAGCTGCTCGACCTCGCGGTCCGCCAGCGAGAAGCGGTCGCGGTCGGCGGGCTCGACGTCGCGCTGCACCACCGACTTGTGCGCCTTGGCCTCGGTGGTGAAGACCATCTTGATCGCCTTGCTGCCGATGGTGCGGCGCAGGATCGCCGGCCGGCCCGCCGCTAGGCAGGGCTTGGAGACGTAGAACTCGTCCGGGTTCACCGCGCCCTGCACCACCATCTCGCCCAGGCCGTAGCTCGAGGTGATGAAGACCACGTCGCGGAAGCCGGACTCCGTGTCGAGCGTGAACACCACGCCGGCCGAGCCGGAGTCGGAGCGCACCATGCGCTGCACGCCGGCGGACAGGGCCACGTCGGTATGCGCGTAGCCCTTGTGCACGCGGTAGGCGATGGCGCGGTCGTTGTAGAGGGAGGCGAACACCTGCCGGATCGCCTCGAGCACGTTGTCGATGCCGCGGATGTTGAGGAACGTCTCCTGCTGGCCGGCGAAGGAGGCGTCGGGCAGGTCTTCCGCGGTCGCCGAGGAGCGTACGGCGAAGCTCTCTTCGCCACCGCCGGCCAGGCGCGCGTACGCCTCGCGGATCTGCTGCTCGAGTTCGGGCTGGAAGGGGGCCGCGGCGACCCACTCGCGGATCTCCGCGCCGGCCCTCGCGAGCGCCCCCATGTTCTCGACGTCGAGCTTGGCGAGGGCCGCGTCGATTCGTGGCTTCAAGTCGCTGGCGGCGAGGAAGTC
>JANMSZ010000562.1:0-14351 GCA_031389925.1 Hyphomicrobiales bacterium
GGGTCAGAAGATCGCGGGCGCCGGCCTCAATCTGAAGTGGCTGGAATTCGCCGGCGCGACGCCGGTGCAGTCGTCCCTGCCCGACGCCTATACGTCGATGCAGACCGGCGTCTACAACGGCTGGATCATGTTCCCGTCGGCCTGGGTCAACTTCAAGCTCTACGAAGTCGGCAAGGTCTACACCGAGGTCGGCTTCGGCGCGATCACCTGGCACGGCCTCACGGTCAATGCGGCGCGCTGGGAAAAGCTGCCGAAAGAAGTCCAGGCGGTCATTTTGGAAGTCGCCAAGGAATTCGAAGCCAAGACCGGCTCGGTGAACAAGGCGAACTATCCCAAGCAGATCGCCGATCTGAAGACCCACGGCGTCAACGTGAAGGCCGTGCCCGAAAAGGTGAAGCTGGATTGGGCCAACTCGCTCGCCCCATGGCCGGCGCAGAAGGCCAAGGAACTCGATGCCGCCGGTCTGCCGGGCACGCAAGTGCTGGAGATCGCGCTTAAGGCGGCGGAAGACAACGGCCACAAGTGGCCGGTGCGTTATTCCGTCAAGTAGAACGGCAAAGGGCGGCCGAGTGTCATCGGCCGCCCTTCTCTTCTTCTAAGGCTCATTCCTTATGAACATGGTCGACCTCATCAACGCCCGGATCACGCGCGCGCTGCTCGCTTGCGCCGCGGTGATCATTTTTCTGCTCGGCTTTCTGGTCTGCGCCGACGTGTTCGGACGCGCGATCTTCAATTCGCCGGTCAAAGGAACGCCGGAACTGGTGTCGATGTCCATCGTCATCATCTGCTTCCTGCTGGCCGGCTACTCGGTGCAAAGCGGCGGCATGATCTACACCGATGTCTTCTCCGGCATGTTCGGCGTGCGCGGGCGCGCCGCCGCGCAACTGCTGTCGGCGGTGCTCGGCATTCTGTTTTTCGGTTTCATCGTGTGGGGCAGCTTCGAGCCCATGCTGCATGCCGTCACCAGCGGCGAATATGAAGGCGAAGGCGCGTTACGGGTGCCGGTCTGGCCGGCGCGCGCCGTGGTCGTGATCGGCGCCGTACTCGTCGTCGCGAGCTACGCCATGCACGGCATAACCGCAACTTGCTCCCTAATCAGCGGCCGGGACGACGGCGTCGTCGCGCCTGCAGCCTCCACTCACCTCTAAGGAACCGGCGTCATGGGCAGTTTCGACATGATCGCCATCGTGGTCGTGGTGCTGGCGCTGGTGTTCGCCGGCGTTCACATCGCCATCGCGCTCGGCATCACCGCGGCGCTCGGCATCTATCTGATGACCGGCGACGTCGAAGTGGTGCGCAGCTTCGTCGCCAACACGGCCTACGAAGCGCTACGCGACTACGTCTTCGCCGTCATTCCGCTGTTCATGCTGATGGGCGACTTCCTGGCGAAATGCGGCGCGGCGCGCGACCTCTACACATTGGGCAACCGCGCCAGCAAATGGCTGCCGGGGCGGCTCGCCGCCGCGACCATTCTGGCCAATGCGCTGTTCGGCTTTGTCACCGGCGTGAGCATTGCCGCCGCCGCCGCCTTCTCGCGCATCGCTTATCCCGAGATGCGACGCTACGGCTACCGGCGCGATTTCGCGCTCGGCTGCGTCGCCGGCAGCGCCTGCCTCGGCATGCTGATCCCACCGTCGGTGCTAATGATCGTGTGGTGCGTGCTGACCGAGCTGTCGATCGGCAAGCTGTTCTTGGCCGGCGTCATTCCCGGACTGCTCGCGGCCGGCGGCATGATTTTGTATGTCGTCATCGCCGCCAAGCTCAAACCCGAACTCGTCGGCGAAACCCGCGCCGGCCGGCTGGCCGCGCTCGGGGGCGACGTCACGGCAATGCCTGCGCCTCCGGAAGAGGACGAGGCGACGATCCGCGCCATGCTCTACAGCACGCTGCTGGTGCTCATACTGATCGTCGGCACGCTCGGCTCGATCTGGCTCGGCCTGTGCACGCCGACCGAAGGCGCCGGCATCGGCGCGGTCGGCGCGCTGATCCTCGCCGTCATCAAAGGCATCAAGCCGCGCGAAGTCTGGCAGGTCGTGCTCGACGTCGGCCGCACCTCCGGCCCGTTGCTGCTGCTGTTGTTCTGTGCGCAGCTTTATTCGCGCGTGCTGTCGATGACTGGCTTCACCGAAGCCGCCAAGAGTTTCCTGCTGGCGACCGGCGCCGGGCCGTGGGGCATCCTGCTTGTCATGGTCGGCATCTGGTTCGGGCTCGGCTGCCTGATCGATTCGATATCGATCATCCTCCTCACGGTGCCGATCTTTGCGCCAATCGCCGCCGCGCTCGGCTTCGATCCGCTCGCTTTCGCCATCATGGGCATTCTGGCGATCGAGACCGGCCTGCTCACCCCGCCCTTCGGCATCCTGGTATTCACCGTGAAGGCGGCGGTGCCGGATAAGAGCGTGGAACTTGCCGAGATATTCCGTGGCGCGATCCCCTATTGGATCGTGCTCCTGGCGGTGGTCGTGGCGCTGGCGATATTTCCACAGATCGCCACGTTCCTGCCCGGACTTTAGCCAAGTAGCAGCCAAGCAACTGAACGTTAACGCCGGACCCGACAGGCTGGCGCCGGTCACGATAGGCGTGGCCGTGGCATAGTGCTGGCAACTGATTCGCTCAGACCCTATCTACGCGCGTGAGCAAAACACCTATGGCTAAGTCCGCGACCAAGAAAAAACCGTCCAAACAGCCCGATCTGTTCGGCGAGGCCTCGCGCCCGGCCAAGGCAGCCGCGCATCAGCCTGCCGCGCGCGCCAAACCATCGCGGGAAAAACCGTCACGCGGCTCGAGCGCGGAGTCCGGCTATACCGCCAAGCACATCGAGGTGCTGGAGGGTCTGGAGCCGGTGCGCCGCCGCCCCGGCATGTATATCGGCGGCACCGACGAGAAGGCGCTGCATCATCTGTTCGCCGAGGTGATCGACAACTCGATGGACGAAGCGCTCGCCGGCCACGCCACCTGGATCGAGGTGGAGATGGAAGCCGGCGGCTTTGTCTCCATCACCGACAATGGCCGCGGCATACCTGTTGATCCCCACCCCAAATTCAAGAACAAGTCGGCGCTCGAAGTCATCATGTGTACGCTGCACGCCGGCGGCAAATTCGACTCCAAGGTCTACGAGACCTCCGGCGGCCTGCACGGCGTCGGCGTGTCGGTCGCCAATGCGCTGTCCGACCGGATGGAAGTCGAAGTCGCGCGCGAGCAGCAACTCTACAAGATGGCGTTCGAGCGCGGCAAGCCGAAGGGCAAGCTGGAAAAGGCCGGCCGCGTGCCGAACCGGCGCGGCACTAAAATCCGTTTCCATCCCGATCCGGAGATTTTCGGCGCCAAAGCCGCCTTCGATCCGGCGCGCGTGTTCAAGATGGCGCGCTCCAAGGCCTATCTCTATGGCGGCGTCGAAATCCGCTGGCACTGCGACAAGGAATTGCTGAAAGGCGATGACGTGCCGGAGACGGCGACGTTCCACTTCGCCGAAGGCTTGAAGGACTATCTCGCCGCCAGCCTCGAAGGCGCCACGCTGGTGCATCCCGACATTTTCACGGGCGCTGTCGGCAAGACCGGGCGTCACGGCACGGTCGAATGGGCGATCGCCTGGACGGCGGACGCCGACGGCCTCCTGCAGTCGTACTGCAACACAATCCCGACCCCGGACGGCGGCACGCATGAATCGGGCCTGCGCACCGCGCTGCTGCGCGGCCTGAAGGATCACGCCGCCCGTGTCGGCCAGGAAAAGCGCGCCAGCGCCGTGACCAGCGAAGACGTCATGGTCGGCTCCGGCTGCATGCTGTCGGTGTTCATCCGCGAACCGGAATTCCAGGGCCAGACCAAGGACCGCCTCGCCACCGCGGCAGCGCAAAAGATTGTCGAGAACGCGATCAAGGATCCGTTCGATCACTGGCTGTCGGGCAATCCAATTCCGGCCAACCGGCTGTTAGATTTTGTCATCGACCGCGCCGAGGACCGTCTGCGGCGGCGTCAGGAAAAAGACATCGCGCGCAAGAGCGCGGTTCGCAAACTCCGCCTGCCCGGCAAGCTCGCCGACTGTTCGAATTCGGCGTCGGAAGGCTCGGAGATTTTCATCGTCGAAGGCGACAGCGCCGGCGGCTCCGCCAAGCAGGCGCGCGACCGCCGCACACAGGCGGTGCTGCCGCTGCGCGGCAAGATCCTCAACGTCGCTTCCGCCGGCAAGGACAAGCTGGCGCAGAACCAGCAGCTGTCCGATCTGGTGCAGGCGCTCGGCTGCGGCACCGGCGCGCACTATAGCGAGAAGGATTTGCGCTACGAGAAGGTCATCATCATGACCGACGCCGACGTCGACGGCGCGCATATCGCTTCGCTGCTGATCACGTTCTTCTACCGGCAGATGCCGAAGATGATCGACGCCGGCAGGCTTTATCTCGCGGTGCCGCCGCTGTTCCGGCTGCAGCACGGCGGCAAGATTTTCTATGCGCGCAACGACGCGCACAAGGATCAACTGCTGAAGGCCGAGTTCAACGCCAATGCCAAGGTCGAGGTGTCGCGCTTCAAAGGCCTCGGTGAAATGATGGCGGCGCAGCTCAAGGAAACCACGATGGACCCGAGCAAGCGCATGCTGCTCAAGGTCATGCTGGCGGAAGCGGACATCAAGGCGACGGCGAAGGCTGTCGAGAACCTGATGGGCGCCAAGGCGGAAACCCGCTTCGCGTTCATTCAGGAGAACGCCGAATTCGCCGGCGAGGAATTGCTGGACGTTTAGGGGCCGCGCGCCCTACCCGCACTTCCGCAACACCGGTGTCTTGACGCCGTGCGCCAATGCGACGCCGTCTTTGACCCGCACTTCGCCGCCGTCGGGCTGATTGAACATCGTGCGGCGTGTCGCCTTGCGGATCAGCAGGACGAGCTTCTGGCGTTGCTCTTCGGCGCCGCCGGGCTGGAAATTCACCTCGACCGATAGCCGCTCGGGCGAAAGCCGCGACGCCGCCAGAATGCTGTAGCGATTGACGGCGAATTCGCCGCCGAGATCGTGCTCTTCCTGCACCGTGCCGGGACTCGCTATCAGGATACGGACGTGCGGGTTGGCCGGCGCGGCCGGCACTCCGCAATCGATCGCCCAGTTCCCGAGCAGATCGAATTGCCGGAAGAGTTCCTCGACGGAGGGACCCGCGGTCGCGGCTAAGGAACTAGCGAGGCAGATGGAACCGGCAGTCCCCAAGGCAACAATAAACGCAGCAATTCGCATTGAACTTCGCCCCGCACGACTCGATGCCCCGTCTGCAACCATAGCAGCGCGACACGCGTCGGCAATTGATGAATGTCAACGCCGCATGTGTGACGAAGTTCGATGCTTTGTTATTGCTCGAACTTCAGCTTTGCCGCCGATACCACGTCGGCGTGGGTCTTGATGTCATCATCGATATATTTCTTGAAGGCGTCGCCGGTCGGCCCGCCCGGCTTGACCGCCATCTTCTTCAGCGACGACGCCACCGCCGGATCCGCAAGGGCGCGCCCGAGTTCCATGGTGAGCTTGGCCACCACCGGCGCCGGCGTCCCGGCCGGAACAAAGAAGCCGCTCCACAATTGCGTGTTGACCTCCGGATAGCCCATCTCGGCCATGCTCGGTACGCCGGGCAGTTCCGGCGAGCGTTCCGCGCCGGTCACCGCCAGGGCGCGGATCTTCTTGCCGTCGACCAGCGGGATCACCGGCGGGCCGTCGGAAATGGTGAACATGGTCTGGCCGCTCACCACGCTCAGGTTCGACTCGTTGCTGCTCTTGTACGGGATCGCCTGCGCAGGCATGCCGGTCTTGAGCTTGAGCAACTCGCTGGCGATGGTGAAGGCCGGCGACGAGGTGCCGTAGTTCGACTTGTCGGGATTGGCCTTGCCCCAGGCGACCAGGTCTTTCACCGACTTCACCGGATGCTCGTATGGCACCACCAGCACCAGCGGGAACGACGCGATCATGTTGAGCGGAATGAAGCTCCTGGTCGGGTGATAGCTGAGATTGGGAAAGATCGCGGCGGCGATCGACATCTGCCCGGTGGCGCCGACCAGCACGGTGTAGCCGTCGGGCGGTTGACGCGAGGCATACTCGGCGGCAATGCGGCCGCCGGCGCCGACCTTGTTCTCGATCACCGTCGAGGCGCCGGTGTTTTGCTGGAATTTCTGTACGACGACGCGCGCGAACAGATCGTTGCCGCCGCCGGCGGCAAAGCCGACGATGAAGTGAATTGGCTTATTGGGATAGTCGGTTTGCGCCTGCGCGGCGCCGGCGAACGCAATCAAGGCCGCCGTCAGCAGGCATGTCACGCCGAGTCGTTTCATCATGTTTCCCCCAAGGTCCCGACGGCTTCAACCGCCGTTCGGGCGTTGATCGAAAGCGTACACCCGCCAAAGGCGTTCGGAAATGGCCTTGTCGGGGTTCGGCTATGCGGCATTGTGCTACGGTTGCCGGCGCAACAACGCGGAACCGCATGCCCCTCCCAACAACCGCCGGTGGACCGACCATGGGCAGCGACCTCTTTCGTCCGCTGCGCGGGATATTGCGCGATTAGTCCAGCGGCAGCCCGGCATATTGCTCGGCCAGCGATTTCATCGCCGCCTGCGAGCCGGTGAGATAATCCAGATCGGCCAACTGGCGGCGGTGGTCGAACGCCGTCTCGTCGGGAAAGCGATGCATGATCTGCGTCATCCACCAGGAGAAGCGCTGTGCTTTCCACACCCGGCGCAGGCATTTAGCCGAATAGCCTTCGAGCAACTCGCTGGCGTTGGTCTTGTAGAACGCCTCCAGCGCGCGCGACATGAACACCACGTCGGCGAAGGCGAGGTTCATGCCCTTGGCCCCCGTCGGCGGCACGATATGGGCGCTGTCGCCGGCCAGGAACAGCCGGCCGTGCCGCATCGGCTCGGCGACGAAGCTGCGCATCGGCGTAATGCCCTTTTGCAGCACCTTGCCTTCGACAAGCTTGCGCGCCCCGCCGAGCCGCTGGTGCAACTCGTCCCAGATGCGCGCGTCGGACCAGTCGGCGATGTCCTCGTCGTGGCCGCACTGCAGATAGAGCCGCGAAATCACCTCCGAGCGCATGGTGTAAAGCGCGAAACCGCGGTCGGTGTAGGAATAGATCAGCTCGTGGTCGGGCGGCGGCGAATCCGCCAGAATGCCCAGCCAGCCGAACGGATAATCGCGTTCGAAGATGGTGATCCCGCCGTCCGGAAAGCTCGGCCGGCAGATGCCGTGAAAGCCATCGCAGCCGGCGATGAAGTCGCACTCGATCTGCTGTGCCTTGCCGTCATGCGTGAAGCGGATAGTTGGCTGCTTCGACGTGAGATCGTGCACGCTGACATTGTCGACTTCGAACAACAGCGGCCCGCCGTCGGCCAGCCGCTGCGCCACCAGATCCTTCACCACTTCCTGCTGGCCGTAGATGGTGACGCGCTTGTCGACCAGCGCCTTGAAGTCGAGATGGTGCAGGTCGCCATTGACGCCGATATTGATGCCCCAATGCAGCAGGCCCTCGCGCTTCATGCGCGCGCCGACGCCGAGCTCGACCAGAAAATCGGCGGCCCAGTGCTCGATGAGGCCGGCGCGGATGCGGTTCTCGATGTAGTCGCGGCTGCGGTTCTCGATGACGATCGACGAAATGCCCTGCAGATGCAGCAGCCGCGCCAGCATCAGCCCCGCGGGCCCTGCCCCGATAATCCCGACCTGTGTGCGCATTACGTTGTCCGCGCCCGCCATGACTTTTCTCCCTGGCATCGCCGTCTTCTTGTTCGGAGCGGCCTATGAACCCACAAATCCTAAACGGCCTTCCCAGCCGAGGCAATTTATAAATAAGCACGCGTGCTTATTTCTTCACCGGACCTGACATAAAGCCCGTCTCAACCAGGATCAGACGCGCTTGAGTTCGCGCCGGCCCATGCGGTGCCATGCCTCCAGCAGGTCAGGAAATTCCGGCCGGCGTGGCTGGAATACCGACGCCAAGGCCATGCCACGCAGAAGGTAATGCGTGATCTTGACGAAGGACTCTGCACCTGACCGCTTGTAGCCGGCGGCACAGAGCGCGTCGATCCAGAGCCGATCCATTGAATTGCGAAACTTCCGCACGATAGGCGTGTTGATCTTGGACAGCGCCGGATTGCGCCGGGATACCGTCACCATCTCCATCAACGCCAGGTACGTGGGACTGAAATAGAACGACTTCGAGTTTTCCAGGAAGGCTTCGACAGGGTCGATGCAGCCGGCATTGCGCGCGGCAAGCAGCCGCGCTTCGTCTTCAGCGCGCATCAGCGTGTAGCGGGTCGCCGCGACGATTAGTTCATTCTTGGTCCGGAAATAATTTTCCTGCGCGCCGCGGGAAACGCCCGCCGCCTTCGCCACGCGTGTCGTCGTGAATTTCTCATAGCCGTCGTCGACCAGAATGGTCATGGCTGCCTTGAGAACGGCGTTACGCGTATCGTGGCGGCGCTGTTCCTGCGTACGGCGCGGGCTGCGCTTTGTCGTCGCGGTTTTATGCTTTGCCATGCGTCCGTTCTTAACCCGGCCAGCCATAGCGCGATACGGCCTCGCAATACTGCTCATAGGCCGCCCCAAATTTGGCAGCGAGGTAGCGCTCTTCCCGCAATACCACGCCGTAGTGGATCGTCAGCGCCGCGGCCACCAGCATCACCAGCGTCCAGTCGGACGCCAGCGCAATGCCGATGCCGCCGACCATCAGCATCACTCCGACATACATCGGATTGCGCACGTAAGCGTAAACGCCGGTGGTGGCGAGCGTTGACGACGGAGCGTAAGGATTTGCGGCGGTACCGGCACGGCCGAAACTGCGCAGGCCGCCATAGGCCAGCAGACCTCCCAGCACGATCAGCAGCAGCCCGAGCGGCAGCCGCGTCTCGAACGACATCAGCACCGTCAGGATGTAAGCCGGCGCCAGCCAGTCGAGCGCGAGGCCGAGCAGTACAGCCCCGAGCGCGATCAGCGGCGGCGGGGCAATGACGCCGGCGGTGTCCGGGGGCTGACTCATGTCTTGAGCCATTCGATCATCGCGGCGTTGACCGCCTCGGGTTTCTCGATGGTCGACAAATGACCGCACGAAGGCACGACCACAAGCCTGGCGCCGAGAATATCAGCGGCGATTTCCCGCGCCAACTCCGGCGGCGTCAGTTCATCGCCCTCGCCCACCAGCACCAAGGTCGGACAGCCGATCTCGGACAGCAGCGGCCGCGAGTCCTGGCGAGTCATGATTGCCTTCTGCTGGCACACGAAGGCGTCGGGCCCGGTGTCATGCGCCATATCGCGCACGATCTTCTTGAGGCCTTCATCCTTGGCGTGATCGCGATGCAGGAACTTCGGCGTCAGCGTCTCGACCACGTCGTTGAGCTTGCCGGCCTGCGCCATGGCGATGAACTTCTCGCGGCCGGCCCTCTGCTCCGGCAGATCGGGACGCGCCGAGGTATCGAGCAGCGCCAGTTTGGCGATGCGCTCGGGCGCCAGCCGCATCATGGCGAAGGCGATGTAGCCGCCCATCGACAGCCCGGCGAGCGCGAAGTGCGGCGGCGCGTCCTTGAGGATACGCGCGGCGATGGCTTCCATGGTGTCGTCGCGACGGTGGTCTGCCACCGTGACTTGGCCGTGCGGCCAGAGCGCCGCGATTTGCGAGGCATAGAGCCTGGCGCTACACAGCAGTCCCGGCACCAGAACGAGTGGCAAAGATTGCAGCATTATGACCCTCCGATAGCAAAAAACCCTAAGAATTAAGCTACTTATTGCACTCTTGGAGCATTGACTTTGGCCCTTTCGGGCCTATGTTCCAGCTAACCGGTGCGAACATAGATTCGACCGTCTCCCGCGCATTGCAACTGGTTTTCATGTCCCGCGCGGACCCAGGACGGTCCTCGAGGTTATATGTCCTTTTCCCATCTTGGCTTATCCGACAAAGTTATCGCCGCCATTGACTCGGCCGGCTACAAGACCCCCACCCCCATTCAAGACCAAGCCATTCCCCACGTCCTCGCGCGCCGCGACGTTCTCGGCATTGCACAGACCGGAACCGGCAAGACCGCGGCCTTCGTGCTGCCGATGCTCACCATGCTCGAAAAGGGCCGTGCCCGCGCCCGCATGCCGCGCACGCTCATTCTCGAACCAACGCGCGAACTGGCCGCGCAGGTCGTCGAACAATTCGAAAAATACGGCAAGAATCACAAGCTCAACGTCGCGCTGATCATCGGCGGCGTCTCGTTCGGCGACCAGGACGCCAAGCTCGTTCGCGGCGTCGACGTGCTGATCGCGACCCCGGGCCGCCTGCTCGACCATTCCGAACGCGGCCGCTTGCTGCTGTCCGGCGTGGAACTGCTGGTGATCGACGAAGCCGACCGCATGCTCGACATGGGCTTCATTCCCGACATCGAACGCATCGGCAAGCTGGTACCGTTCACGCGCCAGACGCTGTTCTTCACGGCCACCATGCCGCCGGAAATCCAGCGCATCGCCGATAACTTCCTGCACAATCCGGTGCGCGTCGAGGTGTCGAAACCCGCCACCGCCGCGACCACCATCGCGCAGATGCAGGTGCCCACCGGCCGCGATCCGGCCGACAAGCGTGAAACCCTGCGCCGCCTGCTGCGCTCCGCCGACAACTTCAAGAACGCCATCATCTTCTGCAACCGCAAGCGTGAGGTCGCGCTGCTGCACAAGTCGTTGCAACGTCACAAGTTCAACGCCGTTGCGCTACACGGCGATCTCGACCAGTCGGCGCGCACCGCAGCGCTCGAAGCCTTCCGCAGCGGCGAAGCCAAGCTGCTGATCGCGTCCGACGTGGCCGCCCGCGGCCTCGATATTCCGGCGGTCAGCCACGTCTTCAATTTCGACGTCCCCCATCACCCGGACGATTACGTACATCGCATCGGCCGTACCGGCCGCGCCGGCCTGACCGGCACCGCCATTACCCTGGTGGCACCGATGGACAGCAAGTCGGTGGCCGCGATCGAGCGCCTGATGGGGATGCCGATTCCGTCAATGGCCGGCCCCGTCGCCGCTCCGGTCAGCGAAAACCAGCCGTCGCAAGTGACCTCGCAAGACCAGCCGGCACAACCCGAACGCAACCAAAGCGAGCGACCGCAGGGTCAGCGCAATCACGCCAGGCCGCCCCGCCAGCGCCATGAGCGTCAGCCCGAGCGCCAACCTGAGCGTCAAGCCGATCGTCCGCCTCAGCAGCGGCCGCCGCAGGCCAGCCCGAACAGGCCGCCACACGTCAACAAGTCGCAGCCGCAACCGGATCACGACGGCGATTCGGATGGCAGCCATTTGCCGGCCTTTCTCCTGCGGCCGGTCACCGTCAAAGCCTGAGCGCGATTTTCATAATCCCATTACCACCACGTAAAATGTGTATGGGACGGCTCCATATTTACGCTCGGTTCACCTCCGTCGACTACCGTCCTACCGGGGACGCGGTGCGGCCACCCTGGCCGCGTGCGTGAAAGCCTACAGGCAGGACGCCTCAAGGGGGTTTTCCGATGACTGGGCACGCCGACGAGCACGAACGCACGATGGCGTTCTGTGAGATCGCGCTCGGGCAAATCAAGGCGCTGCGGCAGGCTGCGACTCCGCGCAATTATGAAATTTGGTACGCTTACGCCACCGGTTACCAGCCGTCGCTCAATCAGAAGATCAACGAGACGCTGCAGCAAAGCGGCGGGCTCTCGGACACCGATCTCGAGCAGATCTACGAAACTTATTTGTCGCCGAGCCGGCTGACCGAGCGCATCGACAAAGTCGGCACGCAGGTGATGGGCGAGATCGAGCAGGTCATGGCGATGATCGACGCCGCCGCCGGCTCCGCCAACAGCTACACCGAGAGCCTCGCCGACATGAGCGAGAAGCTCGGCAATTCCAAGGACCGCGAGGGCCTGCGCAGCATCGTCGAAAGCCTGGTGCAGACCGCCAAGGAGATGGAAGTCTCCAACCAGAAGCTGGAAGAGCGGCTCAACGCCTCCAAGCAGGAGATCGACCAGCTTCAGGAAAATCTCGAGGTGGTCCGCACCGAGAGCCTGACCGACCCCCTCACCCAGCTCGCCAACCGCAAATATTTCGACACCACCATCGAACAGGCCATCGCCGACGCGCGCGCCAAGAACGAGCCGCTATCGCTGCTGATGACCGACATCGACCATTTCAAGAATTTCAACGACAGCTTCGGCCACCTCACCGGCGATCAGGTGCTTCGCCTCGTCGCGATGTCGGTGAAGCAGAACGTCAAGGGTCAGGATACCGCGGCGCGCTACGGCGGCGAGGAATTCGCCGTCGTGCTGCCGAACACCGTGCTGCGCTCGGCGATCACGGTCGCCGATCACATCCGCCGTGCGGTGATGACCAAGGAATTGATGAAGCGCTCGACCGGCGAGCATCTCGGCCGCGTCACGATCTCGATCGGCGTCGCGACCTGGCGCAAGAGCGATACGGTGGCGTCGCTCATCGAGCGCACCGACACCTGCCTCTATGCCGCCAAGCGGCACGGCCGCAACCGCGTGATGTGCGAGACCGATCCGGAAGTTACGGCCAACGCCACCCAGGTCGCCTGAGCGCCGGCGCAGCCGGCGTTACAGCTCCAGGCCCATCGACAGATAGCCGGCATAGGCGCGCCAGCAGCAGATCGGCGCGCACGGTCACGTAGCGGCCGAAAATGTTGGATTGGAACTGCTCCGACCAGACATGATGGAACGAGGCCACCGCGCTCCAGCCGGTCAGCCTGGTCGCGTGCGTGCCGGCTTTCGTGCGGCTTTGCGCTGCGCGACGGCCAAAGCGAGCTTCGCCCATTGCGCCAGCTCGGTTGTATCGTCATAGAGCCGATCCGGCAGTCGCCAGTACGATGTGATGGTCCGCTTGCCGGTCTTGGTGTCGTACTGGAATGGCGCGCAATTCTCGCGCCCGAAGGCACCTTGCGTTTCGGCGTCGGCTTTCAGGAAAATCTGGCCGTCCGAAATCAGGCCGAACATGACGTCGCCGGCATAAAGCCCGGCGCCGCCGAACATGCGGCGAATGTGCACCGTGCCAAACTCGGAAAATAACTCGCGGACAGTGTCGGTATCCACAGCCAGGCCTCACGCTAAAGCTTACGGCGTATCGGCAATGTCACCCTTGGCCGGCTCGATCTGCACGGATTCGCCGCAGCCGCAGGCGCTGGTCTGATTGGGGTTCCTAAAAACGAACTGCGCCGACAGCTTTTCGGTCTTGTAGTCCATCTCGGTGCCGAGCAGGAACAGCACGGCCTTCGGATCGACCAAAATCTTGACGCCCTTATCCTCGACCACTTCGTCGAACGGCTTGACACTGTCGGCATATTCCATGGTGTATTCCATGCCGGCGCAGCCGCCGTTCTTCACGCCGACGCGCACGCCGGCGATCGGCTTGTCGGCCCGCGCCATCACGTCCTTGATGCGCAGCGCCGCCGCGTCCGTCAGCCGCATCACCTGGGGTCGGGGTCGTGCAGTGGCCATGATGTCCTCTGTCGCTCTATCTAAGCTTTAATTCGTCAAAAAGAAGTCACCACATATTCAACACGAGTCGGGCCTCGTCGGACATCCGGCTCGGGTCCCACGGCGGGTCCCAGACGACTTCCACCTTGGCGTCCTTGACGCCGGGCACGGCGGAGACCGCATTTTCGATCATAATCGGCAGTTCCTGCGCCGACGGGCAGTTCGGCGACGTCAGCGACATGTCGATCTTCACCGCCCGGTCGTCGCCGATATCGATCTTGTAGATCAGGCCCAGCTCGTAGACGTCGGCCGGAATTTCCGGATCGAACACGGTCTTGATGCCGGCGATGATGTCGTCGGTCATGCGGTTGAGCTCGGCCTGCGGCAGCGCCGAGGCACCGGTGATGGCCGCGTTCGGCTCCCGCGCGTCGTTGACGAACTCGGAGGCCGGCGTTCCGGCGGGGACGTCTTTGGTCGTGTCGTCGCTCATGTCGTTACTCATGCGAAAAACTCTCTCATGCGAAGAATTCCTGCGCCTTCACCAGGGACGCCGCCAGAGTATCGACTTCGTCCTTGGTGTTGTACATCGCGAATGACGCGCGGCAGGTCGCCGTCACGCCAAACCTTGCCAACAGCGGCATGGTGCAGTGAGTTCCGGCGCGCACGGCGACGCCCGAACGGTCGATGATGGTCGCGACGTCGTGCGGATGCGCCCCCTTGATCTCGAACGACACGATCGGGCCTTTGTTTTTGGCCTTGCCGATGATGCGCAGCGAATTGATCGCGCCCAGTTTTTCATGAGCGTAATTCAAAAGTGTCTCTTCGTGCGCCCGGATGCGCCCCTTGCCGACGGAATTGACGTAGTCGATCGCAGCACCCAGCCCGATCGCCTGCACGATGGCCGGCGTGCC
>JANMSZ010000572.1:0-20470 GCA_031389925.1 Hyphomicrobiales bacterium
AACATGAAGAAGCAGCTATTGATGGCCGGTGCGTTCGTCGCCGCTTTGGCGATTCCGCTTGCGGCACATGCGCAGAGCAACGCAACGACCGGCGCCGTCGGCGGCGCGGTTGGCGGTGCGATTGTCGGCGGCCCCGTAGGCGCTGTTGTCGGCGGTGTCGGCGGCGCGGTTGTCGGCGGTATTGCCGACGACCGGCGCTCGGCTTCCACACCTACGTCGTGAAGGAAAAGCGGACGTCCTATAAGTATGACCGCACCGTCGCGGTCGGCGCAGAGCTGCCTTCGTCGGGCGTCACCTATTACGAAGTGCCCGCCGAATATGGCGTGAAGAACTACCGCTATACCGTGGTCAACGATCGCACCGTGCTGGTCGATCCGGGTTCGCGCCGCATCGTGCAAGTCATCGAGTAATCCAGTAGTGGTCGGTCGCGTTTTCTTGGACGCAACCTGATTGGGAAAAGCCCGGCTCTTGCGCCGGGCTTTTTTCGTCCGCCATTTATTCCTCAAATGGGGGCGGTTGAGGGAACTCATCCGCGCCGAGTGCGTTCCCGAAGCGACCGTGGAGGCACCCGATGAATTCCTTCGCTTACGCCGTAGACGCCAATATCAAACGGTTTCAGAATTTGCTGATTACGTCCGTCGATACGATCGAACGGCTGACGATACAAAGGCTTTTGAGCGAAGAAAAAGCCAAGGCCTTGTCGCTGTCGCTCGAACCGAAATAGCAGGGCGCTGACCGACGGGCGCGCGAGCCCCGCCCCTCCGCCCGCCTCTACCAGAGACCCGCGTTACGCTGCTGCGGCGTCACGTTCGCCGCATAGCGGCCGCCCTGCCCGCGGCGCTCGCGGACGGCGAGCGCGAGCCTTGTGCCGCCGTCCGGCACGACGACAAGGCGATCAATCTCGCCTTTCAGGAAGGCTTGCAGGAATTTCTGGTAGTCCTTGAATGACACGCAGCCGTGCGACTGGCCGTTGGGACCCAACAGGTAACTATGCGCCAGCATGCCGTCGCGGCGGAACATCTTGTGGTCGTGCACTGGATTGAGGCGGATGGCGCGGACGCCGTGGAAAAGCTTCTCGCGCATGGTGAGGTCGTAGACATTCGGCGGCGTCGCGCCGCGCATCCGGACGTGGACGTATTTCGGATCGTCCATCTTCTCCCCGAGCCCCGAATGCGCTTCCAGCTTTTCGCCGCTCGGCAGGAAAACCGTGCGCGCGGAGATGTCATAGATCGCCGTGCGGCTGTCGAGTTCGGGGAACTTGTTGTGCGCTTCCTGCGGCGCGGCGCGCTTCTCCGGCGTGGAAGGCGTGACCATCGCGACTTGCGGTGCGGGCGGACCGGCCGGTGGTGTGAATTTCTCGATCGGGGGGCCGAAGGGTTCAAGCGCCGCCAGTTGCGGCCGCGCCGGCGGCAGCGGGATGTGGGCTGGCGCGGCGATCAGTTTGGCGACATGCGTCGCAGCCGGAGCCAATGCTATGAGGGGTTTGGCGACGAGAGGCTTCGTCGGCTCATCCGCGGCCTGCAGCGCCATCAACGGCATGCCGCCCGTTGAGGCGCGCGCCCATTTGGATTCAAAACTGGTATCGGCGGTTCTGACCAAAGGCGGCTCGCTCTGGACAAGCATAAGCGCTCCCGGCCCCGCTAAAGTCCTCGCCTGGACCTGGGGCTTGGTGACGAGCGCACTGTTGATGATCCAGGCGGCGGATACTGTCACGGTGACAATGAGGAGGCCTACGGCGGCCACGGCGCCGGCGCCGCGAAGGACGTTGCCACCGATCGTGCGTCCAATTCGGCGAACTTGCGCATTGGGAAAAGAACGACCGCAAAATTGGGGAACGACATCAATCGTCGCGGTCGTATCCGACATACCCACGCTACTCATACTCGACCGCTGACAACGACCCCGCGGCTCGCCGCGACGGCGTCAACAAGTCTGAATTGTTTGGTGAACAACAATGCAGCGATTAAAGTTAAACACTTGTAAAAATGGCCAGATATCGGACGATCATGGCGCTACGAGACGGCGGCGGACGGCCGCCCGGCGGCGCCCAAATCGAGGAACATTAGCCGCCACCCCCTGATGTAGGGCCTGTTATTTGCCCGTCATAGGTGTATGATTACCGTGTCATATTCAGAGGTGGGGAGGCCCAAATGTCTTCAAAGTCGCTTATGCGCGGATCGGTTTGCGTAGCGTTGCTCTGTGGTTTTGCCTTTGCCGGCGGCTCTGCCGCGGCGCAGCAGGTTACCAGCGTGCCGCTGGTCCTCCAGGATTTCTCCGACTGCCAAAACGGCAACGTCACCGATCCGAGCGGCCTGCTGACGAAAGGCACAGCCTTCCTCGCCAAGAACACCGACGGCTCGATCAGCGTGAAGGTCGGCATCACTTTGGTGCCGAATACGACCTATCATTTCTTTCTGAAATGCGTGCGCCTGCTCGGTGACATCACCACCGGCGACGAAGGAACCGGCGAAGGGATATTCACCATCCCGCCGAATACCGTCGGCAACGTGTTCGCCTTCGACAGCTATCCGGAGGGCGCACCGGCCGGCAATAAAATGCAAAGCATGACGGTGAAGCTGCAATAGGGCCGGTACCACTTCCTGAGGACGAAAAGCGAGGTTTCGGCTCGTTTCGCGGGCGATTTCCGCCCATGGCGGGCGAGCCGCATAAACCCGTGAATCCGGGGTGCGCGATGTTGCAGTTCGGCCTGCTCCGCGCCATATACCCACCACACGGATTCCCCCTCAGGAGCATGAATGAGCAACTTTCGTACCCCCGACGTTATTGAACGTCGGAATAGTGCCGCGGCCGTCAAAAAGGCGTTGTTGGAAAAATTCCGCGCTGCGGCGCAGGACCCGGCCCTCGAAGAGGCGCGTCTCAAGCGCATCGCGATCAACGAGGCGCGTGAAGTCCGCGCTGCCGAGCGCGAGGCCGCCCGCAAGGTGCGCGAAGCCGAACTCGCCGTGGAAGCCGCCCGCCAGGCCGAACTCGCCGCCAAGGCGAAGCGCGATCATGAAGAACTCGAAGCGCTGACTATAGCCGAGGCCGAGGAAAAGGCCGCCGCGCTGGAGGCCGAGAAAAAGGCCGAGCGCGACGCCCGTTACGCCGCCCGCAAGGCCGCCAAGAAGGTCCGCCGGCGCGGGTACTGAGATCGGATTGTGAGTGAACTGAAACGGCGCGGGTCATCGGCTCGCGCCGTTTTCTTTTCGACGCGAGGCGCGCGCGTCACTTCTTGGCGCAGAGCTTGTCGAGGGCCTCGAGCACGCCGCCGATTTCCTTGCCCTCTTTGGAGTCCGGGTCCAGGTCCTGCAGGCCGTCCATCAGCGCGATATACTCGGGCCCGATCTTTTCCCCCATCTCGTCGGCCTTTTGCGACAGTTCGTCGAGCTTCTTCTCGTCTTTCTTCTGCGCCGCGTCGTCGATCTGATCGCTAAGCGCGGCGATGTCGCAGTACAGCTTCGCCTTCGCCTTGTCCTTGCTGATGATTTGAACGACCTTTTGCGCCGCGGCCTTGGTCGGCTTCGGCGCCGCCGGCGGCTGTTGCTGGGACTTCGCGGGTGGTTGCTGAGCGTGCGCGCCAAACGGCAGCGCGGCGATCGCTACTGCCGCAAGGAAGGACTTCAGATTCATGCCGGGCTCCTCTTCATGCGGTTGCCCGGCATTCTATACTTCGACGCCATCGAAATCACGGCGCCTGTACGCCGATCCCCGAAGATTTTATGATCGGCCACCATTTGTCGATTTCCGCCTGCTGGAATTTGGCCAGCCCTTCTGGCGTCTGAAGGTTGCGCGGCGCGACGTCGAGCCCGAGTTCGCTGAAACGCGCCTTCACGTTCGGGTCGGCCAGCGCCTCGACCATCGCGCCGTTGAGCTTGGCGATGATCTCCTTCGGCGTGCCCTTTGGCGCCCAGAAACCGAACCAGCCGGACATATAGAGTCCCGGCACGCCGGTCTCATCCGACGTCGGAATGTCGGGCATCGACGCCGATCGCTGCGGCGACAGGTTGGCAATCGCCTTGATCTTGCCGGCGCGGATCTGCGGCAGCGCCACCGCGCCCTGCACCACGAGGAGATCGACCGTGCCGGCCACCAGATCGGTCATCGCAGGGCCCGCGCCGCGGTACGGAATGAACTGCACCTTCTGCTTGGTTAGGTTTTCAAACAGCACGCCAGTTACATTGGCTGCGGCGTTCTGGTTGACGAAGTTGACCTTGCCCGGGTTTGCCTTCATCCAGGCCACCAGGTCTTTGAGATTGTCGGCGGGCAGGTTTTTCTTGGCGACCATCAATTGCGGGTTTTGCGACACCAGCCCGATCGGCTCGAAATCCTTCTGCAGATCGTAGTCGAGCTTGTAGATGATGCTGCCGACGTGCGTATCCCATTGCCCGATGTCGAAGGTGTAACCATCCGGCGCCGCACGCGCGAGGCGGCCGACCGCGATGCTGCCGCCGGCGCCGCCGATATTTTCGATGATGACCGACTGCCCGAGCGGTACGCGCATGCGCTCGGCCATGATGCGCGCGGCGACATCGGTCGAGCCGCCTGGCGGGAACGGTACGATCAGGGTGATCTGGCGTGACGGATAGGTCTGCGCATGCGCATCCAAGACTTGTGCACCGGTCACACCGGCTAAAGCCAACAGCGCTGCAACGACGAATTGTTTCATGGTGCCCTCCCCCGAACGGCGTCATTCGCGCCGATTGCAGCGGTGATAGTCCGCAACCGTGGCGTCGCGATAGGGGTGTGGCGCGCGCTCGGTGAACAGCGTTAGGGTCCACCGAAAATCAGCCGGGGATCGCGATGCTCACATTGTACAATGCTGCCCACTCGACCTGCAGCCAGAAGGTCCGGATTTGCCTCGCCGAGAAGGGGCTCGCCTTCGAAGATATTCGGCTCGATCTCGGCAAGGCCAAGGATCACCTCAAGCTGGACTATTTGAAGATCAATCCCAACGGCGTGGTGCCCACGCTGGTCGACGACGGCAACATCATCATCGATTCAAGCGTGATCTGCGAATATCTCGACGAGCGCTACCCGCAAATGTGCCTGACGCCGGACGATCTGGTGGAGCGCGCGCGGATGCGCGCCTGGATGCGGTTCCTGGAGGAAGTGCCGACCGCGGCGGTGCGCGTGCCGTCGTTCAACATGGGTTTTCTGCCGCGCTTCGAAGGCCTCGACCGCAAGCAATTCGAGGCCGAGCAGTCCGACGTGCGGCCGATCCGCAAACAGTTTTATCGCCGCATGGGCACCAGCGGCTTCAAGAAGGAAGACGTCGAGGCGTCGTTCGAGCAGCTCGGCAACACCTGCCGGCGTATGGACGCGGCGCTCGAGAAAGGCCCGTGGCTGCTGGGCACCCAATATAGTCTGGCGGACATTATTGTCGCGCCCTTGATCGACCGCATGGCCGATCTCGGCTTTTCCGAAATCTGGAATCCGAAGTACCCGCGCGTCGCCGACTGGTACGCGCGCATGCAGGCGCGCCCGGCGTTTCAACAAACGTTCTATCCGGGTGCGCGAATGTCGGAATTTCTGCCGCTCCGTCCGGCGATCGCTGGCGATGCGTAACGATTCCGCCAGCGTACCGGCGCGGAAATTTTAGTGATCAGGCTGCGCTTTGCGCACCGTTGTGATGCATCCCCGTGTCGTGATCCATCGCGGGCATGCGCGCACGCACGCTATCGAGCACGAACAGCCGGATCGCAGAGGACAGATTGCCCTGCTGCCGCTTGGTGTCGATATCGCCAACCATGGTGGACAGTGTCATGCGTTGGCCGTGCGCGATCTCTTTCAAGCTGAGCCAGAACGGCTCTTCGAGGCTAACGCTGGTTTTGTGTCCGCCGATGACAATTGAACGTTTCACCACGAGTGATTTCATGGGCCGTCCTCCGTTGGCCGAAACAAGATGCCGCCCGCTTACTGCGGTACCGTTGCCGGCGACTTTATTTTCATGTTGTCAAATATGTACCTCTTGTGAAACGTCCGCTGTTCAAAATTGCTCAATCACCAATACCTTTTTGTGAAATAGCATTGCCGCTTGGTGAACAACCAAAAGCGCCGAGGTTCACCGGTAATATATGGTAGTTTATGGCCGCGCCGCTTGCGCCAGCAAACCGAACACGGCGAACACCAGCGGCTTGCGTTCGAGATTATAAATTTCGACATCGCGTGCGGCGCGGTTCACTTTTTCCCAGGCCTGCGCGACATCCGCCATGCGCGATGCTTCCGTCATGTCGCAATCGAGTTGCGCCGACAGCCAGCCGTTCACCAGATCCATGAACGCGGCGAGCGTTTGCGGCTCGCTGCCGCCGAGCGCGTCGCCGAGCGCGTGCAGCGCGCGCGGATCGGGATTGGGCAATTGCGCGAACAAGTCGAGCACGCGCTGGCGCAGGGCCAAAGCCTTTTCGTCGAGAAAACGCAGCGCGCGGCCGACGCTGCCGCCAGCCGCGCTCACAGCCCCTTGCACGTCGGCGTCGTCAATGTTGCGACCGGCCGCATGCGCAACGGCGCGCGCCACATCTTCGTCGGCGAGCGGCCGCAACAGCAGGCGGCGGCAGCGCGAGCGTATCGTCGGGAGTTCGCGTCCCGGCGCATGGCTGAGGAGTAGCAGCAGCGTGCGTGCGGGTGGCTCCTCAAGAACCTTCAGCAGCGCATTGGCGCCCTCGCGCTGCAAGTCGTCGACCGCATCGACGATGGCAATACGCCAGCCGCCCTCGCCCGCGGTCGAGCCGAAGAAGCCGACCGAGCGCCGCACATCGTCGACGCGGATCACGGTGTAGAGTTTGCCGGTCTGCTCGTTGATGGTGCGCTCCAGCACCAACAGATCGCCTTGCGCCTGCGCGGCGATGCGGCGTGCGACGAGATTGTCCTCGCCGACCGCCAGCGACGTGGCCGTCTGCACGGCCGGCGCTTTCGGGTCGGGATGCGCGAGCACGAAGCGCGCCAGCCGGTAAGCCAGGGTCGCCTTGCCGATGCCGGGCGGTCCGCCGATCAGCCAGGCATGTGGAATGCGGGTACTCTGATAGCTAGCGAGAAGCGCCTGCTCGGCTTCGCCGTGTCCGAACAGCGCGAAGTTTTCACGTGGCAGCAGGACGTCGCGATCGTCGGGTTCGTCCGTGCTCACGGCGCCGCGGGCTCCACCGCGCGTGGGGCCGGTGCGCCCAGCAAGCGCTCGCTCACGACCGCCCAAATGCGATCCGCAACCACGTCGCGCGGAGCGCGGCCGTCGACGACGATGCAGCGTTTCGGCTCGAGCTTGGCGAGCGCCAGATAAGCCTGGCGCAGATGCTCATGATACTCGACCGATTCCGCCTCGAAACGGTCGACCGCGCCGGTGCCGCGCCGGCTTTTGGCGCGGGCCAACCCGACATTCGCCGGCACGTCGAGGATGAAAGTCAGTTCGGGCATTGCGGCGCCGACCGTCACGCGCTCGAGGCCGCGGATCAGCTTGCCGTCGACCTTGCCGAGGATGCCCTGATAGACGCGGGTTGAATCGATGAAGCGGTCGCAGATCACCCATTGTCCGGCCTCAAGCGCCGGGACAATGGTGCTGCGCATATGGTCATCGCGTGCAGCGGCGAACAGAATTGTCTCGGTTTCGGCGCCCAGCGGTTTGGCGATGCCGGAGAGGATAATGTGACGGATGATTTCGGCGCCGGGCGAGCCGCCCGGCTCCCGCGTCAGCACGATGTCGATGCCGACCGCCTTGAGCCGCTGCGCCAAGGTCGCCGCGTGGGTGGATTTGCCGCTGCCTTCGCCGCCTTCGAAGGTGATGAAATGTCCGCGCATCTAGTCCTGTCTCGGCGGCAATATTACTGATCGTGCAACCTATTCCGTCATGGCCGGGCTTGTCCCGGCCATCCACGTCTTTTCCAGCATCGGCCAAGACGTGGATGCCCGGCACGGAGGCCGGGCATAACGCGGTTTATAGCCGCTCGGCACCGGCGCGGAACAGGCCAATCATCAATTCACTCACAGCATCGAAGGCGCGCTGCGACAGGTTGCCCCGGCCGACGCTTTCGGCGGTTTTGAGCGGCATCTCCAGGATCACGCCGTCGTTACGCCAAACCTTGAGCACGCCGACGCGCTGGCCCTGTTCGACCGGCGCCGGTACCGGGCCGGTATAGACGATGCGCGCCACCAGCCGGTCGTTGCTGTTCTTGGGCATCATCACACGCACCTGGCCGGCTGCCACCAGCGAGACCTTGCTGTCGGCGCCGCCGAACACTTTGGCGGTGCCAATGTTCTGGCCTTCGGCAAACAAAATGCGCTGCTCGAAATTGCGGAAGCCCCATTCCAGTAATTTCTTGCCTTCGTCGGCGCGCTCCTTGGCGCTTCCCAATCCATTGACGACGGCGACGAGGCGCAGGCCGTTCTGCACCGCCGAGCCGACCAGGCCGTAACCCGCCTCTTTGGTGAAACCGGTCTTGAGACCATCGGCGCCGTCGAGCGTACCGAGCAGCGGGTTGCGGTTCTGCTGTCGAATTTTATTCCAGGTGAACTCACGCTGGCTGTAGATCGGATAGTACTCGGGGTATTCGCGGATGATGTGGCGCGCCAACAAGCCGAGTTCGCGCGTGGTCATCTGCATGCCGGGGTCCGGCAGGCCGCTCGAATTGGCGAAGGTCGATTTGGCGAGGCCGATCTCTCGCGCGCGTTGCGTCAGCTTGGCGGCGAACTCGGCTTCGTTGCCTGCCAGCGCCTCGGCCAGCACGATGCAGGCATCGTTGCCGGAATGGATGATGACGCCGTGCAGCAGGTCGCCGACCGAGACCTTGCTGTGGATCGCGGCATACATGGTCGAGCCGCCCGATGGCGCACCGCCTTTGCGCCAGGCATTCTCGCTGACGACATATTCGTCGGTCAGCTTGATGCGGCCCTCTTTCAATTCGTGGAAGACGTATTCCGCGGTCATCAGCTTGGCGAGGCTGGCGGGGAAGATCAGTTTGTCGGGATCGCGTTCGAACAGGATCGCGCCGTTCTCGCCGTCGATCAGAATGGCGTGCGGCGCCGAGATCGGTGGCTCGTCCTTCTTGTTGGCTTCTTTTTTGGGCGCCTCTTTCTTTGCGGTCGGCGCTTCCTTCTTGGCTGGCGCGGCAATGGCGATAGCGCTAGCGCTAAACCCGACGGCCAAGGCCGTCAGCAAAGCTCCGATCTGAAGGGTCCGGCTGATCATGGGTTACGTTTCGAAAACTAAGTCGTGACGCGGAGTTTCCACGCCCTGTCGGCCAGTTAGCGGTCCAATGCGCGGGAGATTACGGCTCAGTAAAGGCCGCGGCCGCTCATGAAGCCCGGCGCCTGATCATAGCGGGTCGGGGCATAAGCGGAAACCGGGGAAACCGCGGGTTCGGTCGGCGCGGTTGTCTCGGCGGTAACGGCGTCCGGCAGCGGACGAGCGGCGAATTCGGTGGTCGGAGCGCGCAGGCTGGCCTTGGCCACGGTCCTGGCGCCCATCGGCGGCGTGACCTCGCGGGCGCTCTCGCCCAGCCGCCGCTCGGCCGGTGCCTCAACCCGCGATTTGGCGGCCACTTGGGTCATCGGCCGGGAATCGAAGAACGTGGGGGTGAAATCCGTCGCCGAGGCGACCTTTACCGGCGCCGGCGCCTCGTCCGCCTCATCGTCAGGCGGCGCGGCGTTGCGCGACGCGCTCGGGCGTGCCGGGACGGCGTCGTTCCGCGCCAGCATCGTCGCCGGCTTGTCGCCGTCGCGCAGCGTCGCCAGCAGCTTGCGGTCGTCTGAGCCGGCCAACGGGGCACGGCCGACATAGTCGACCTTCACCTTGGCCAGGCCGCGGCCGTGGAAACCGAGCAGATGCGCCGTCTTGTAGGACAGGTCGATCACCCGGTCCTGGGCGAAAGGCCCGCGGTCGTTCACCCGCACCACGATCGAGCGCTTGTTGGAGAGATTAGTGACCCGTACGTAAGACGGTAGCGGCAGCGTCTTATGCGCGGCCGAGATCGAATTCATGTCGTAGATTTCGCCGTTCGACGTGAAGCGGCCGTGAAAATCGTTGCCGTACCAGGACGCGATGCCGGTGGCGCTGTAATTGGTGTCTTCCTCGGGGACATAGACCCGGCCGGCGACCGTATAAGGCTTGCCGACCCGGTAGACGCCGCCGCCTTTGGGCACCGGCTCGCCCGCCTGGACCACACGGGTGCTCGGGGAGACGCCGTATTTTGAGTCGACTTTGGAGCCGCCGGAACAATTGGCCAAGGCCAGACAGCCTGCGCCAAGCCCGACAAGGCGCGCAAACGTGCAGAATGATCCCCCGAATCCCGTCATTCTGCTAAATCGTCCCCGATTGCGACTGCTGAGAATACCCTGCGGCGGGCTTTGCGGGAACCGCTCGCGGGGGTCGTGGTAAACGATTGGTTCCACTGGGATTTGGCGATTTTATGGCAAGCCATGATGTCGCCATAGCGCAGGCCCCGGCGCGCTTGCAAGCAGGGCCGGCTTCGACCATTGGACTAGCGCGCGGGGCGATCATACAAAGCGAACGTTACGGAAGGGTGGCCGAGTGGCTTGTACTCGTTGTGTCCAGTACCGACCAATGCCGAATAGTCTTGAAAGACTTGGGTTTTTCGACGCCCCTCACTTCCCGCTGTCCAGCGCCTTGATGAAGATCAAAGCCGTGGGTGGTCGTTCCGTGCTATAAGCCCCTTATAGGGTGTGCCTTCATAAGAGGTTCCGGCAAGCACAAAGATGTCCCGACGCATCGCCCAGACCATTTTAGTGATCGCTATCGCTCTGTCAGTCGCCACGCTGCCAGCAGTGGCTGGTTTTGCGGCCGTTGTGTCATCGACGACGGATATGTCGGTATCCAGCGCCATGCCGGACTGCGACAACCACAGTCACGCCACGCCAGCCAATAAGTCACAAAAGACGGCGGACGACTGCATGGCAGCCTGCGCGCTCAATTGCTTCAATTTCACCGCGACTGATTTCTCCAGCGTTGCATTTTCATCGCCAGCCAGCGCGGCGCTAAAGCCCGTTCGGATGAACGGTAATGTCTCCTCGTTGATGGGCAATCCGCCCTTCCGGCCACCCCGTATCTGACGCCTCTCAAACTGCCTAGCAACGCGTGAGCCCCAAGCTCGCGCATATTCGGCCATCGCTCGATGACATCGAGTGCGTCGCCGAGAGAGCGCCATGAGGAGTTGGAGAACATGAACAGGAAATTTTTGCTTGCCTCCGTATTCGCGGTTGCGATGAGCCTAACCAATGCGGCCGCGTTGGCGGGCGCTAGCGACTATGTCTTCGAGCCCGTCGCATCCGAATTGAAAAAGGGCGATGACGTCGTGATTGCCGTCCGGCTGCGGCATAAGCCGAGCGGAAAGCCGGTGACGGACGCCGTCATTGTCCGCACCCGCGTCGACATGGCGCCCGACAACATGGCGGACATGACGTCACCGGTCGCTCCGATGCCGGGCAGTGAGTCCGGGGTTTACGCCTTCAAAACCGATCTGCCGATGGCGGGACGGTATCTGCTGAGCGTAGCGGTCAAGGTGCAAGGCGAGCCGGAGACGGTCGTCGGCAAGGTCATATTCAAAGCCGTGAAGTGACGACCATGACAAAAAATCGCACCGCCTTCATCCTCACACTCGGCCTCGCGACAGCCGCGGTCGTGAGCTACGCCTACACTTATCGTTCGATCACGTCGGCGGCATTGCCGAGCGTTGCCGCGCAGGCCGCCGAACGAGCGATCTTGTACTATCGCGATCCAGCGGGGACGCCGTTTTGGTCGGCAACGCCGAAGAACGATGCACAAGGCCGCGCCTATGTGCCGGTCTATGACGACGCGGAGCCGAGCTTCGATCCGCCCCGGCCCGCGGTTTCGCCGCTGACCTTGTTGAAAACCGCGCCGAGCGGCGAACGAAAGATTCTCTTCTACCGCAATCCCATGGGCCTGCCAGACACATCGCCGGTGCCTAAAAAGGATTCGATGGGGATGGACTACATCGCCGTCTACGAAGGCGACGAGCAGCCCGGCACAACCATCAAAGTGAGCCTCGATCGGGTGCAGCGCAGTGGCGTGCGCACCGAACCGGCCGAAGCCAGAGTTCTCACTCGTTCACTGCGCGCAGTCGGCACGGTCGCGATCGACGAGCGCCGGGTCACCGTCGTGACCATGCGTTCGGACGGCTATGTCGAGGACTTGTTCGTGAACACAACCGGACAGCACGTGCAAGCCGGTGAGCCGCTGTTTCGCGTCTACAGCGCGGACATCCAACAAGCGCTCAGCGACTTGCTAGTGGCCAAGAGTTGGGCTCAACGCGGCCCAGCAGAAGCAGGCTCGGGGAAATCCGTCGACGGATCGATGCAACGGCTGCGCAATCTCGGTCTGTCCGAGGCCCGCATTCGCGAAATCCGCGATAGTGGCGCCAATCCACGCACGGTCGATTGGCTGGCTCCCGCCGGCGGCACGGTCATCGCCAAGCGCATCATCAACGGCCAGAAGGTCGTTGCCGGCGACGAGCTTTATCGGATTGTCGATCTCACAAATCTCTGGGTGATCGCCGATGTCGCTGAAAGCGACCTTGCCGAGATCAAGCCCGGGATGCGCGCCACGGTGACGTTCCGCGCCTATCGCAGTAAGCCGGTCGATGGCGTCGTGACCTTCATTTATCCCGACTTCAAGCCGGAAACGCGTACAGCCCGCGTCCGCATTGAGGTCGCCAATCCCGACGAACGGCTAAAGCCGGACATGTATGCCGACGTCGTGTTTAAGTCAGCGACCGCGGCGGCCGTCGTCTCCGTTCCGGCAAGCGCCATTATCGACAACGGAACAAAACAAATCGTGCTGGTGGCCAAAGGCGAAGGCCGTTTTGAACCGCGGCCAGTCAAGGTCGGCCGGCGCGGCGATGGCTATGTTGAGATCACCGAAGGTCTGCGTCCAAGCGAGGACATCGTCACCTCGGCGACGTTTCTGATCGATGCGGAGAGCAACCTGCAAACCGCACTCAAGACCTTCACCGAGCAGGAACAGCCCAAATGATTGCCGCTCTTATCAGGTGGTCGGCGCGGAATCTGCTGCTGGTTGGATTCGCTAGCGTTTTCCTGACGCTCGGCGGACTGTACGCGGTGTCACGGGTGCCGCTCGACGCCATTCCCGATCTGTCCGACGTTCAGGTCATCGTCTACACGGAATATCCCGGACAGGCGCCGCAGGTGGTCGAAGATCAAGTCACTTATCCGCTGACCACGGCGATGCTGAGCGTGCCGAAATCACGCGTGGTGCGTGGCTTTTCGTTCTTTGGCGTGTCTTTCGTCTACGTGATCTTCGAGGACGGCACCGACCTGTATTGGGCGCGCTCACGCGTGCTCGAATATCTCAATTCGGCCGCGCGCCGGCTGCCGACCGGAGTGGCGCCGAGTCTCGGTCCGGACGCCACCGGTGTCGGCTGGGTCTATCAATACGTGGTGCGCGGCTCGCAAAAGAGTTTGGCTGAACTGCGCAGCACGCAGGACTGGTACATCCGCTATGGCCTCGCCAAGGCAGAGGGCGTCGCCGAGGTCGCCAGCGTCGGCGGGTTCGTCAAGCAATACAGCGTGGTGATCGACCCGCGCCGGCTACAATCGCTCGGCATACCGCTGTCGAAAATTCGTGACGCCATACGCGCCAGCAACATCGACTTCGGCGGCCGCACAGTCGAACTTGCCGAGACCGAATTCGTGGTGCGCGGCCGCGGCTACATCAAGAGTCTTGCCGATCTCGAACAGATCGTCGTCAAGAGCGATCGCGGCGTGCCGGTGCTGCTACGAGATGTGGCGCATCTCGAATTGTCGCCGGACGAGCGCCGCGGTATTACCGAAGTGAACGGCGAAGGCGAAGCCGTGACCGGCATTGTTTTGCAGCGCTTCGGCGAGAATGCGCTTTCGGTCATCAAGAACGTCAAGGAGCGCCTCGCTGAGATTGCGCCCAGCTTGCCGCAAGGCGTCACCCTCGACGCGGTCTACGACCGCTCCGACCTGATCTATCGCGCCATCGATACTCTGAAGCGAACGCTGATCGAGGAAAGCATCATCGTCGCCATAGTCTGCGTGGTGTTTCTTTTGCACGTGCGCAGCGCGCTGGTTGCGATCATCATGCTGCCGCTCGGGGTGCTGATTGCCTACCTGTGCATGTACCTCCTGGGCTTGAGCTCCAACATCATGAGTCTCGGCGGCATCGCCATTGCCATTGGCGCCATGGTCGATGCGGCGATTGTCATGATCGAGAACGCCCACAAGCATTTGGAGCGCGCGCCGCCCGGCAAACCACGCAGCGAGGTGCTAATCGAGGCGGCGGTCGAGGTTGGACCCGCCCTATTTTTCAGCCTCCTCATCATCACCGTATCGTTTCTACCGATTTTCGCACTGGAGGCGCAGGAAGGCCGGATGTTCAAACCGCTCGCCTTTACCAAGACTTTTTCCATGGCGGCCGCGGCCTTGCTGTCGGTGACGTTGGTCCCCGCGCTGATGATGCTGTTCGTGCGTGGACGCATTATGCCCGAGCATAGAAACCCGGTGAACCGGGCACTGATCTGGATCTACCGGCCGGTGATCCATGCAGCGCTTCGGTTCAAGGCCACAACCATCCTGATCGCGCTCGTCGTGCTGCTCGGCAGCTTGTGGCCGGCCTCAAAGCTCGGCACCGAATTCATGCCCAATCTCAACGAGGGCACCCTGCTCTATATGCCGACCACACTGCCCGGCCTGTCGGTCACCAAAGCGGCGGAACTGCTGCAAACCCAGAACAAGATCATCAAGACATTCCCCGAAGTCGTATTGGTATGGGGCAAAGCCGGACGCGCGACCACCGCCACCGATCCAGCGCCGACCGAAATGTTCGAGACCGTGATCAACTTGAAGCCGGAGAACGAATGGCGGCCCGGCATGACCGTCGAGAAGCTGATCGCGGAATTGGACAAGGCATTGCAGTTTCCCGGCGTGTCCAATGCCTGGACTATGCCGATCAAGGCCCGCACCGACATGCTCGCCACCGGCATCCGCACGCCGGTCGGGGTCAAGGTGTTCGGAACTGACCTCGCAGAGATGGAGAAGATCGCACGCCAGGTTGAGGCGGCGGTACGCACGGTGCCCGGGACGACCAGCGCCTTCGCCGAACGCATCATCGGCGGTTACTACCTCAATATTGATCCCAACCGCGCCCAGCTCGCGCGCTACGGTCTGATGATCACGGACGTGCAGGACGTGATTTCCACAGCGCTTGGCGCCGAAGCGGTGACGACGACGGTCGAGGGCCGCGAACGCTACACAGTGAGCATCCGCTATCCGCGCGAATTGCGCAGCGACCCGCAGGCCATAGCCACCCAGGTGCTGATCCCGTTGCCGAATGGGGGCACCGTGCCGCTCGGCGAAGTCGCCAAGGTCGAACTGGCCAGCGGGCCGTCGACGATCCGGACCGAAAACGCGCAACTCGCCGCCTATATCTATGTCGATCTGCGCGATCGAGATCTCGGCAGCTATGTTGCCGATGCTCAGAAAGCCGTCACCGCACAGGTCAAATTCCCGCCCGGCTACTACGTCACCTGGAGCGGCCAATTCGAGTACATGGAGCGGGCCAAGGCGCGGCTGAAAATCGTCGTGCCGATCACGGTGTTGATCATCTTCCTGTTGCTGTATCTGAATTTCCGCCGTGTGACCGAAACTTTGATCGTCATGCTTTCGGTCCCCTTCGCGCTCGCCGGCGGCCTCTGGCTTATGTGGTGGCTCGGCTTCAACCTTTCGGTTGCCGTTGCGGTCGGGTTCATCGCGCTGGCCGGCGTCGCCGCTGAAACCGGCGTAGTGATGCTGATCTATCTCGATAACGCGCTGACCGCGTCGCAAGATCAACGCGCCGCGGAAGGCCGGCCCTTCACGCAAGACGATCTCTATGCCGCGATAATGTCGGGCGCGGTCGAGCGCGTGCGTCCGAAAATGATGACGGTCGCCGCCATCATGGCCGGATTGCTGCCGATTATGTGGAGCCACGGCACCGGCGCCGAGGTGATGCAGCGCATCGCGGTGCCGATGATCGGCGGCATGGTATCGTCGACGGTGCTGACTCTCGTCGTCATTCCCGCGATCTACGCGGTGGTTAAGGGCTTTGCGCTGCGCAAATCGCGTCTAGTTCCAGCGCCTCGGAAGCGAGCCGAGACCTCCTCTTTCATTTCATGACGAAGCAGTGCACAAATCGGCCAAGAAATGTATTGGGTAGCAAAATGGTAGCAAACTGCCTTTTTGCCTAACCGCATAACAGCGATTATTTCGATAATTCAATAAGTTGGAAGGGTGGCCGAGTGGTTTAAGGCACCGGTCTTGAAAACCGGCGTACCTGCAAGGGTACCGTGGGTTCGAATCCCACCCCTTCCGCCAATACTCTGATATAACTTGCTGTTAATACATTAGTATTTTTAATCGCCGGCGATATGGCCCCAATTGTGGCCCTAACTTAGCTTTGGCCGCATGTCGAGGAGAGCGATCGCCATTTACTGAGGAGCAAAACGATTGAAAGTGCTTGTTTGCGGCGGTCGCGAATTTAGTGACGCCGATTTCATATACGCGGAACTGGATCGCCTTAACGCTCGATATCTTTTCAATACGGTCATCGAAGGAGATGCGCGCGGCGTCGATCAGATCGCTGGCGGGTGGGCTCGCACGAGAGGGATCGACCTCGTTGAGTTTCCGGCCGACTGGACGAACGAAGGTCGGCATGCTGCTCTCATTCGCAACGAGAGGATGTTGCGCGAGGGCAAGCCTGACCTGGTCGTCGCCTTTCCTGGCGGTCGCGGCACCTGGCATACCTGCTCGTTAGCGGAGAAGCTTGGGATCGCGGTTGTCAAAATTGCGTAACCGCTTCCCGTAACCAGCAGCGTAACCATTGCCGTAACGTTTCTGGCGTTCCAGGAAACGCTTCGCCGTAACAGCCTTGAAACGTTTCATCCCAACAACACGGTTCCGGTTTCGGCAGCGGATTTGATCGTTCGGAGTTTGCGCAGGCCTCAACCGGCTCGGGCTATCTACCTGTTGGCCGTCGGCAGGGATTCGTCCGACTGCATGGCCATTATCTTGTGTTGCGACCGAAACGGCTATGGACGAGCTACAATTGGGACGAGTTGATTTTTATGATTGAGTTTGTCGGACTCGATCGACTTTGAGTTTGCTGTCGAATGGCAGCAGCACGGCGACATAGCGGCGGTGTCCCACGGTGGTCATCGCTGATCTCCTCGAATGTTGGCGGGCGCGCTCGGCGGCGCTCAATTCGCAGGCAGTGTTAGGCGGCTTGCCTATAAATACAACTTCATAATTATAATAATGATATAGATAGTATTTATAGTCTCACGCAGGCCATGACATGAACCTCAATGCCATCGACCTCAATCTGTTAGTCGCCTTCGACGTACTCATTTCCGAGTGCAGCGTGTCGCGCGCCGCGCAGAAAATGAGCGTGACGCAGCCCGCTGCCAGCCATGCGCTAAAACGGCTGCGCTATATGCTCAAAGACGAGCTTCTTTTTCGCGGGTCGCGCGGTATGCAGCCGACACCGCGCGCGCTGTCGCTGCATCCTCTGGTCCAGAGCGTGCTCGCGAATGTGCATTCCATCCTGAGCTCGACAATCGCCTTCGATCCGGCCCGGACCCAGCGCACATTTCGTCTCTCCATGAGCGATGCGATGAGCGTTGAAGCTCTGCCGCAAATCGTCCAACGCATTCGCCGCGAAGCGCCGCAGGTCGATCTTGTGATCAGCGCTTCAGGGCCCCAGGAATCTTGCCAAAACATCGCCGACGATAAAATCGACCTCGCGATCGGCGTTTATCCGCATGTGCCGAAAACTTTGCTGAGCCGAGAGCTATACCGCGATACCTTGATTTGCGTGGCCGATAAGCGAAACAAAAAACTTAAAAACGGACGGCTCGATCTCAAATCCTATCTTGAATCGCCGCATGTTACGGTGGCGCCGAATCGAGATACGGGGATTCAGCTTGATGAAATTCTGGATTCCATGGGCATCCCACGCCGGATCGTCGCGGCCGTACCGCGCTACCTGAGCGTGCCCGCTTTGATCCGCGGCACGGATCTCGTCGCTCACACCAGACGGCGGCTGCTTTCGGTGTTCCGGACTACTGCCGATCTCGTCGTGTTTCCCGTTCCGCTTCCCATGAAAATACCAGACCTCGAATTCATTGAGATATGGCACGAGCGATATGATCGCGATCCCGGGCACCGCTGGCTGCGTGACCTTGTATGGGATGCCGTTCGTCCCAAAAAAAGATGACTGCCGCGCGCCAAGGCCGGATTGGCTTTGTCAAACTGAAAGGCGCGTGCATTGACCTCTCGCTCACTCCATCACGCACACATTGCTCCATCAACCATGAGCGTCGATCCGCTGGTGTAACTGCTCTGGTCGGACGCGAGAAACAGAACGGCGCGGGCCACTTCTTCCGGTAGTCCGTGACGCCCTAACGGGATGATCTGGTCGAACATTTCTCCGGCGTCGCGGCCGAGAAACTTGCTCATGCTTTTCTCGGCAGTCCGCATGAACTCGTTGTCGATCGGACCGGGATTGACCGTATTGACGCGAATCTTGCGAGGCGCCACCTCCTTGGCGATGCAGCGCATGAGACCGACGAGGGCGTGTTTGGCCGCGACATAGGAGCAGTTACCGGGGACGCCTTTGACGCCGGTAATGCTCGAAGTTATGACGATGCTGCCTCCATCGTTCATCTGCGGAATGGTGTACTTACATGCCAGGAAACAGCCCCGCACATGCGTCGCGATGATCGAATCGAAAATATCATCCGGATAGTCGACCGTCGGAATGATCGGACCGTCATTGCCGGCATTGCTGAACAGGACATCGATCTTGCCCCATCTGGCGACGGTCCGATCGATGTAGTTCCTGACCTGCTCCGTTTTCGTGACGTCGGCGACGACATAGCTTGCCCGGTCGGTGCCGAGTGTCGCCACCGCTTTGCGTAAGCGGTCCTCGGACAAATCCACCAACATGACTTTTGCGCCTTCGTCCAGCAGCAACTGCGTGGTCGCATAACCGATGCTCCCGGCCGCACCAGTGACGATGCAGACTTTGCCTTCAACCTGTCCCATGACGATGCCCCGCGTTATTGAGGAATGATCGGCAACAAGAGATGCGATGGATGCTTCGCGTCGTGGAAGATGCGATGCAACGTCGTCTTGCTGCTGCAAATGTGATACGGGATGTATTCGGCATTAGTCGCTCCGCCGATGCCGGTCGGCATGTCCATGCTGGTGATGTCGAGGCAGATGCGGTGGCCTTTGCGGAATAAATTAGCCGTCGCCATGATCTCGATTGCGTATTCGTTGATCTCTCCTGGCACCACAGGCCTTTGAGCCGCGCGCGTGAGCGGATGCCAAGGCTTCCAGCTCTCCGACCGCGCAGAATCGATGGCGCGATGTGACGCCTTGAGCCAACCGCGCGTCAGTTCGCGCTCCGGCAGATTCTTCGGAACCTCCCGTTCTCCTTCGCGTGCCGTCATTACGGAGAAATCGGGACCGACGTCTTTCAGAACGACAATCCAGTTGGTGTCTTCCTGGTCAATGGCCGCGAACAGATTGAGCACGATAGGGCCGGCGATGAGTACATCGGCGGACAACGGTTCGCTCATGTAGCGGAGCTTCTGGACATCCTTGGTCTGGGTGATGGGCATTTGAACGAAAGAGTCAGGTGCTTGGCTGTCGTCTACGCTTGAAGGCTTGAATGGCTCGGGCCGCAGGCGCTCCCAGCTATTCAAATAGAGCTTGGTCCATTGCGTTCCCGGCAGCGGCCAGTCGCTCGCCGTCCGCCATTCATTGGCGCCCATAACCCAGAATTTGACCGCGGGCTCTTCCATAACGCCCGTATCGATGCTTTTGAGCCAATGGTCATGCCATTTCAGGACTTCACCGTGGAAGGAATGAAAGGGCCGCTCGAGGTGAGCGGGACCGGACAGCATCATTTTTTTTGGCGCGGTCAAGCCGCGAAACCAGTGCTGCGCGCCGTTGAGATGAGTCTTGTACGTGTAGCCATACCAGCCCGATCCGGTATAGGTCGGCACCTTGACCTTGACGAAGTCGGCTTCGCTCTTACGGACGGCCTCTTCGCTATCGAACGGATTGATCAGAATGTCGAAATAGGGCGGCATGTGTTGACCCTTCTGGGTCACCACGTTGTAGATGTGCGGATAGATCCGATAGTCCGGATTATTCATGGCCTCCTGCCAAAGCGCCTCCTTCTCTGGCGGCAGGTCGCCGGGCAGGCCTTTGTTCTGATGAATGGCCGAGAAATGGCCGATCAAATAGCGAAATAGATGAATGACGCCGCCGGGATATTCATCCCGAAAGCCGCCGAGATGCCCGTAGGCGCCGCGGGGATCGAAAGGGAAAATAGCCTTGAGGTGCGGCGGCTGCTGTTTCGCGACCGCCAACTGCTCGGCGCCATAACCGGAAATACCGACCATCCCGACATTGCCGTCGC
>JANMSZ010000061.1:0-17777 GCA_031389925.1 Hyphomicrobiales bacterium
AGCCGGCCCATGTGATCGACGACGACCGGCACCGGCACGCGCGCCAACTGCGGCAGCAGGTCGGGCAGGTCACGGGTGTCGATCCATAGTTGCAGATGCCAGCCGAGCTCGGCCATCAGCGGCAGATGCGGTTCGACATCCTTCAAGCCGACGCCGTTCTGGTAATAGGGCTTGCCATCGCGGCGGAATTCATTGGCGCGTAACGCCCGAACGCCGTTCGCGTGCCATTGCTTGATGGTCGCCGGCGTCAGTTCGCTGCCGCCGACCGCGACGCCGCGCAGGCGCTTGGGTTCTTGCGTCAGCGCATCGAGCATCGCCGTGTTGTCGCGCCCATAGGCTGATGGCTGCACCAGGACGCCGCGGTCGAAGCCCAAACGGTCGAGCAGTGAGATGTAGGCCTCGAGTGGCGCGTCGTCGGGCGTGTAGCTGCGCGGCTCGGCGTAGGGAAACTTCGCCGCCGGTCCGAACACATGGCAATGACAGTCGCAGGCGCCAATGGGAAGAACGTCGCTCATTTCGCTTCTCCGCTCGTCATGCCGCCACACTCCATGATAAGGCCACCCTCTTATCTCCGCGGGCGGCGTTATGATAGAAAAAATTCAAATCCGGCTCGGCGGTTACGGCCCGCCGTCAACCTCGTTCAGCCGCGGGCTCAAGATCGTCGGCGACAAGCTGGCGCTTGAGTTCGGCAACCGCGTCGACATCCAATATGTCTGGAACGTCATGGATCTCGATTACGCCGCCGAGGACGTCGCGACGCGATGCGCAGCGCGCGTTTGCCGAGGCCGAGGAAACCACCGCGCGCCGGCAGATCGAGGACGCCGGCTGCGAAGTCATCGAACTCACCGAGATGGAACGTCAGGCGTTCCAGGCCGCGGTGCAGCCGGTCTATCGCGAAACGCAAGACGCGTTCGGCGGCAAGACCGTCGCCGAGATTCTTGGCGCGCGATAGCCGCGCTTACTTCGGCTCCAGCCCCGCGAGCTTGGCGGCTTCGCCCATGCGCTTGTACTCGTCGCGGATGAAGGCGGCGAAGCCCGCCGAGGTCATCTGCTCGGGCGTGGCGATTTCCGAGCCCATGCCGCGCAATTTCTCGGACGCCGGGCTCGCGCCGGTCAGCCCGCCGGCAATCGCTTTCTGCAATTGCGCAACGATGTCGGATGGCGTCGCCGCCGGCGCCAGGATGCCGATATAGCTCGAAGCGGTGAAATCCTTGACGCCGCCTTCGATGAAGGTCGCGACGTCCGGCGCCAACTGCGAGCGCTTGGCCAGCGCCACGGCGACGATATGCGCCTGACCACCTTTGTGCAGCGGCAGCGCGGTGGAGAATTCCGTCATCGCCGCCTGGATGCTGCTGCCGATCAGGTCGGGCATCAGGGCGCCGCCGGAGCGATAGGGCACGTGCACCACGTTGGCGCCGGTCGCCGCCTTGAAGCGCTCCAGCGTCATGTGCGTCGCGCTGCCGACGCCGGAGGTGGCGATGCTGATCTGCTCTTTCTTCGACATAGCGATCAACTCTGGCAGCGTTTTGGCGGCGACTTTGTTGGCGAGGATGATGCAATGCGGCACGTAGCTGGTCAGCGCCACGGCCGCGAAATCCTTCAGCGGATCGTAGGGGAGCTTGGCCTGCACGAAGGGATTGACGGTGAGCGGACCGTTGGAGCCGACGAACAGCGTGTAGCCGTCCGGCGTGGCGCGCGCGACGGCTTCGGCGCCGATGCTGCCGCCGGCGCCGCCGCGATTTTCGACCACCACCGGCTGGCCCAGCGCGTTGGACATGCGCTCACCGACGATGCGCCCGACGATGTCGGCATTGCCGCCGGCCGCGAAGGGCACGATCAGGCGGATCGGCCGGTCGGGAAAAGCGGCGAAAGCATGCCGCGGCAGCAGGCCGGCGGCGGTGCCGAAGGCTGCGGAAACAATGAGACTGCGGCGTGAGATGGTCATGGCGTTCTCCCCAGGGTGGTCTTGATCCGGCGTTGGCCGCCGGCGCTTATTGTGATGAGTGGCGCGCCCGAGACGATTCGAACGTCCGACCTTTGCCTTCGGAGGGCAACGCTCTATCCAGCTGAGCTACGGGCGCCTGGGCGTTTCATAGAGGAAACTGCCCCCAGCGGCAACGGACCTGATTTTGCTCGGTTTGGATGAGGGGGAAGGCTCCTGCGGCAATGGTCAGAGGTTCGAATCCCCTCGGGCGCGCAAGGCTTCTGTGCCGAGGGTGTGCCGGGCGGATACATCGTACATTCTCCACCTTCTTACGAACTGGTGCGCAGGCGCACCAGTTCGCCAAGCTGCGATACTTGCACGTTGATGAAGCAACATCGAAAAGTTAGCGTATCGGTGGAATGGAGACTGCCGAATGCTGACGGGCGACCTACGATCCAAGATCGACAACGTGTGGAACGCCTTCTGGGCGGGAGGCATCGCCAACCCGCTCGAAGTGATCGAGCAGATCACCTACCTGCTGTTCATGCGCGGGCTGGACGAGGCCCATACCCGCGAGGAGAACAAGGCCACCCGGCTCGGCAAGCCGATTGAGCGGCGAATCTTCCCGAAGGGCAAGGACGGCATCGGCAAGGGTGGCGGCATCGCCTACGAGGACATGCGCTGGTCGCGGCTTAAGAACCAAGATCCCGCGACCATGTTCGAGACCGTCTCCGAACACGTCTTCCCCTTCCTGCGTTCCATGGCCGACGCGGACACCGCCCACGCCACCCATATGAAGGGTGCGCGCTTCACCATTCCGACGCCCGCGCTCCTGGCCAAGGTGGTCGATCTCCTGGCCGAAATTCCGATGGAGGACCGCGACACCAAAGGCGACCTCTACGAATACATGCTGGGCAAGATCGCGACTGCCGGGCAGAACGGCCAGTTCCGCACGCCGCGCCACATCATCGCGCTGATGGTGGAGATGACCGCGCCGACGCCGAGAGACGTGATCTGCGATCCGGCCTGCGGCACCTGCGGCTTCCTGGTCGCGGCGAACGAATATCTCCGCATCAACCATCCCAAGATGTTTCAGGAAAAGGAAAGCCGCGACCATTTCCACGAGGAGATGTTTCACGGCTTCGACTTCGACGGCACGATGCTGCGGATCGGCTCGATGAATATGACGCTGCACGGCGTCGATAATCCCGACATCCGCTACAAGGATTCTTTGGCGCAGGAACACGCTGCCGACGAGGACGCCTATTCGCTGGTGCTCGCCAATCCGCCCTTCGCCGGCTCGCTCGACTACGAGACGACCGCGAAAGATTTGCTCGCCGTGGTCAAGACCAAGAAGACCGAGCTGCTGTTCATGGCGTTGTTCATCAAGCTGCTGAAGCCCGGCGGCCGAGCGGCAGTGATCGTGCCGGATGGCGTGCTGTTCGGCTCTTCCACCGCGCATAAAGAAATCCGTCGCATGCTGGTGGAGGACCACAAACTAGACGGCATCGTCAAGCTACCATCCGGCGTGTTCCGGCCCTATGCCGGCGTCTCCACCGCAATCGTGCTGTTCACCAAGACCAATTCTGGCGGCACCGACCAGGTCTGGTTCTACGATTGCCAAGCCGATGGATTATCGCTCGACGACAAGCGCAACGATCTGCTTCCCGAGGAAAAGATCGGGCCAAATGCCAAGCTTAACGGCGACGAGCATGCCAAGAACAATCTGCCGGACATCGCCGCGCGCTGGAAGGAGCGTAGCGGCGTGGAACGCAAGCGCCGACGCACGGCGCAAAGCTTCTGCGTGCCCAAGACCGAGATCGCGGCGGCGGGCTATGACCTCTCGATCAATCGCTACAAGGAGGTGGTGCACGAAGTGGCCGCGTACCGCCCGCCGAAGGAGATCATCACCGAGCTGTTCCGTGACGCGCTGTTGTCCGTTCGACGAAACCTCTTGCGAGGACGGCCGTCACTGCGACCGCGCATAATGTCAACCCAACGCCAACCATCATCGCGATTGCAAAGGTTAGCCCCGCTTCCGGCACGCCGCGGCTTAGTGCAAAGAACATTGCGAACAGCGTCAGGGGGCATGGCACCAGCCCAGCAATAAAACCGACAGCGATTCCTTCCCTGTGATGATGGCTCGGGCCGCGAAACGCGCGGATGATCAGCCAGAGGCCGATGGCGATCAGTAGCCCGCGACTGAGGATTTCGAGCGATGGTGCACGGCCGACACCGCCGAGCGTTCTTGTAATGAGGGGCGCGGCGAGGAGCGCAAGGATGACGGCGGAGCCGACATGCGTTGCGGCTTGGACCGAGGCTATCGCTGTCGCCCGCAAAGTGGCCAATTTCGAGCTTACTAAGTAGGAGGCAAGGATCGCCTTGCCGTGCCCCGGGGTCAGCGCGTGCACCGCTCCGAAGAAGATCCCGACTGGCAGGACCGTGGCCAGGGCCAGCCAATCGCGCGTCGTGGCAAAGGCCGACAAATCGCCGGATAACGACGAATAAGCCCACCTCTGCATCGCAATTAAATGCTCAAGCACCTTGTCAAAAAACCTGCTTTGCGGCTTAAGAAATTGGATTTTGCCGCTTGATTATTCGGGTTCCACGGGTGATGTGCATTGAATGATGCCACATTGCCTGCCTAGTTGTCGTCGGCTAGGCTGGCGCACTAGAGGCCGCACGTGAACCACGGAAAAACCAAAGGACTACGCAGAATGGTTGCCGCGCTGTGCGTGGCGATGGTCTGTGTCTTTTCGGTGCAAACCGTGATTACGGCCGTTGATCGTGTCGAGCACGCTCTCGACATCGATCACGATGCCAACGCCGCAGCGGGTACGGTACAGTATTGTTCAGTAACGATGGCATCCTGTGACGTTCCTAACAATACGTCCTCACATCCGGTTTCTCACACGCACGCTGGTGACACCGCTTCCGGTGCACTTGTACCCGCTGTGTTCGTGTATGCCCCCATAGAATTCTCATCAGCCGTCCTCGTTGCGGCAGACGCGCCGCAATTCGCCGGGCAGCGCCAACAGACACCCGACCGCCCTCCAAAGGCCTGACTCTGAAAATGCCCGTGCGCTCGACCTGAGGCCGGGTCCGTTCAAATTTTCGGAGTTACCATGCTTAGTCACACCTTTGCGGTGGGCGAGCGTGTGCGTTGGGCTGTGCTCATCGCCGCGTTTGTCCTCATCGGCACATCGCATGACGCCTTCACGGCCTCACTCACGCTGAAAGACGCGCTATCAAAAGCATTCGCGGCAGACTTTGCGGTGCCCACAACGGTCGCGCGGGTACGAGGGGCCGAAGCCGGCGTTTATCAGGCCGGCCGCCTGCCTAATCCTTCGGTCGGCGTGGAGGTTGAGAACTTTGCCGGCACTGGTCCCTATCGGGGATTCCGTAGTCCGGAGACGACGCTCTATCTCCAGCAAATGGTCGAACTCGGAGGCAAGCGTGACGCCCGCACAGGCGTCGCCAATTCCGAGCTTGGCGCGACCAAGGCGCGTGGTGCACAGCGCGTGCTCGATCTCCTGAAAGAAGTCGAAATTGCATGGGTTGATGTCGGGATCGCCACCGCGCAGGCGCGTGTTGCCGAAGACCGGCTCGCGATTGCCCAGCAACTTCAAACCGAGATCGGCCGCCGCGCGCAGGCGGGCCGCGACCCTGCTTACGTCCAATCCCGTGCCGACGCGCAAGCGGCGCTGGAACAGATCGCCGTCGATCAAGCCCGCGCCACTGCGCGGATCGCACGTGCAAATCTCGCGAGCTATTGGCGAGGCGGGCCTGAATACACCATCGAGCTTGCCGATTTTGAACAAACGCCTGCCAACAACGACGGCAAGATATTCAATGTCGATGTCGCGCTGCTCGAAGCAGAACGCGGGCTTGCCGGTGCGCGTGCGGACCTTGAGCGAAGCCGCGCTGTTCCCGACCCGTCCGTCAGGATCGGCGTGCGCCGGTTCAGCGATACGAGCGATACGGCCGTGGTCGCGGGCATCGCGATTCCGCTGCCGCTATTCGACAATAACGAAGGGAATATTCAAAAAGCCGATGCTGAACGCCAGGCAGCAGCTTTAGACGTCGAGGCGGGCCGCCGCACGCTCCGCCGCGAACTGACACGGCTGCAAGCGCGGCTCGTCGCTAGCGCCACCGACGCGCGCCGCATTGAAAGCGAAGTCCTTCCGCAGGCGCAACGCGCTGTCCAACAAGTACGCGACGGCTTGGAACGCGGCGGCTTTAGCTATGTCGAGTTTGCTGACGCGCAACGCACCCTCAATGATGCCCGGCTGCGGCGCATTGAAGCTTTGAGAGCCTATCATTTAGACAACGCGGCGCTTGCGCGCCTCACCGGTCGCCATGGCCGGCTTGTCGCAAAAGGACGCCGCCAATGACGATCATCTCGTTATTCCACTATTGCCGCAGTTGGCTTGTGATTTTCGTTGCCGCGCTGGCGCTTGGCGCCTGCGGCGATGGGGCCAAGTCGCAGTCCGATCATGCGCAAGAAGTTGCCGGCGAGCACGGCAAGACATCCGAAGAATTCGAGCGCGGGCCGCATCGGGGCCGCATGCTTCGCACAGGCGATTTCGCGGTCGAAGTCACGATCTTTGAAGATGGCGTAAAGCCCGAATTTCACGTCTATGCCTTCTCGAACCATAAGCCGCTCGCACCGGCCCAGCTTCAACTGACGATGAAAGTGACAAGGCTGGGCGGCAAAGTCGATGCTTTCACCTTCGCGCCAAAAGACGACTTCCTACTGGCCAATGCGAGCGTCCACGAACCGCACTCGTTCGATGTCGAGGTCGCAGCAACCTATGGCGGCAAGCCATATCGCTGGACGTATTCGTCGTATGAAGGCCGTACGACCATCGATCCGCAGGCTGCTGAGCAAGGCGGCGTGAAAACCGAAGCCGCAGGCCCTGCGACAATCGATGAAATGATCGATTTGCCCGGCAGGATCGTTTTGCAACCGCAAGGCCGCGCCGAAATCCGCGCTTGGTATCCCGGCCGCATCACCGAGATGACCAAGTCCATCGGTCAGACGGTCACGCAAGGTGACGTTCTCGTCCGTATCGAAGCAAGCGACAGTTTGCGCAATTACCAGATCACCGCGCCTATCTCGGGCATCGTCGTTGAGCGCAATGCCAATGTCGGTGACGTGGCGACGCAAGCCATCTATGTCATCAACGACATCACCCAATTGCAGGCATCGTTCTTTGCGTTCCCGCGCGATGCCGAGCGTCTGAAGCAGGGGCAAGAAGCCGAAATTCGCGGCCTGGGCGGTCAACAGGCCAACACCACCATAAAAATGGTGCTGCCCAGTGCGGACCCGGCCACCCAGACTGTTTCAATTTTCGGTGATCTTCCCAATGGGAGTGGCGCATGGCGACCCGGCATGGCTATTGAAGGCATCATCAAGGTCGCCTCGACAAAGGTTCCCCTCGCGGTCCGGACACGCGCGCTGCAACGCTTCCGCGATTTCACTGTGGTTTTTGCCAAGGTCGAGAACACCTACGAAGTGCGGATGCTCAAGCTGGGGCGGCAAACACCAGAGTGGACCGAGGTGCTGGAAGGCATCGAACCGGGCGACGTTTATGTAAGCGATAACGCATTCCTCATTCGCGCCGACGTCGAAAAGTCCGGCGCTTCTCACGATCATTGAGGGCGGCGTCATGCTTGAACGTATCATCGGATTCTCCATTCGCCGCCGGTGGCTCGTCATGGCAACCAGCCTTGGACTGGCTGCCTTAGGTGTATGGAGCGCACAGCGATTATCTATCGACGCAGTGCCGGACATCACCAATGTCCAAGTGCAGATCAACACCAAGGCGGAGGGTTACTCGCCGCAAGAGGTTGAGCAGCGCATCACTTATCCCATCGAGACGGCTCTCGCCGGTTTGCCGGGCCTTGAATACACGCGCTCAATTTCACGGTACGGATTGAGTCAGGTTACGGTCATTTTCCGCGATGACACGAACGTTTATTTCGCGCGCCAACTGGTCAACGAAAAGCTCCAGATTGTTCGCTCGGAATTGCCGCAAGGCATCGAGCCGAAGCCCGGACCTATAGCGACCGGTCTTGGCGAAATTTTCATGTACACGGTCGAACCCAAGGCGGGCGCGACCAAACCTGACGGTTCGGCCTGGACACCGGAAGATTTGCGCACGCTTCAGGATTGGGTCGTGCGGCCGCAATTGCGCAACGTACCGGGCGTCACCGAGGTCAACACCATTGGCGGCTTTGAGAGGCAATACCACGTAACGCCGTGGCCGCAGCGGCTTGCCGCCTATTCGCTGACGATGTCCGACGTGATGAACGCCCTCCAGCGCAACAATGCAAACGTCGGCGCCGGATATGTCGAACGCTACGGCGAGCAGAGTCTCGTCCGGGTTCTCGGCCAAGCGTCCACCCTCGAAGATCTCCGCAATATCGTCATCGAACAGAGGAACGGTGTGCCGATTCGGGTCGGCGACGTAGCCGATGTCCTGATGGGCGAAGAGTTGCGGACCGGTGCGGCTACTCAGAACGGCCGCGAAGTCGTACTCGGCACCGTCTTCATGTTGATCGGCGAGAACAGCCGGGCGGTTTCCAAGGCCGTGGCAGAGAAACTGAAAGAGGCCAATCGGGCGTTGCCGGCCGGCATTATCGCCAAGGCGATCTACGACCGCACTGAACTGGTGGAACGAACAATCGGCACGGTTGAAAAGAACCTTGCCGAAGGCGCCTTCCTTGTCGTCGTCATCCTGTTTCTTCTTCTCGGCAATATCCGCGCGGCATTGATTACAGTTGCGATCATTCCTCTTGCGATGCTGGTGACCATTACTGTGATGGTCCAGGGCAACGTGTCGGGCAACCTCATGAGTCTTGGCGCGCTCGACTTCGGATTGATCGTCGATGGTGCGGTCATCATCATTGAGAATTGCCTGCGACGCTTCGCCGAGGCGCAGCACCAGCTTGGCCGCTTGCTGAGCCGCGACGAGCGGTTCGCTCTTGCTGAAAAGGCGACCGCGGAAGTCATCCGCCCAAGCCTTTTCGGCGTGCTGATCATCACAATCGTCTATGTCCCCATCTTCGCTTTGACCGGCGTCGAAGGAAAGATGTTCCACCCGATGGCCTTCACCGTCGTCGTGGCGCTGTCCGCCGCGCTGGTGCTGTCACTGACTTTTGTTCCCGCCGCAGCCGCGATGCTTCTTACCGGCAAGATCAGCGAGAAGGACAGTTTCATCATGCGGTGGGCGCGTGCCGCATACGAGCCGCTACTGTCGGCCGCCTTGCGTGTCCGTTGGGCCATTATGGCGGGTGCGATCGTTTTAGTCGTCCTGTCCGGCTACGCGGCGACCCGTCTCGGCTCGGAGTTCATGCCGAACCTCGACGAAGGCGACATTGCACTTCACGCACTGCGAATACCCGGCACCGGTCTTAACCAGGCGATCCGGATGCAGACGGCGCTGGAGTCGCGCATCAAACAATTCCCGGAAGTTGCCCAAGTAGTTGCGAAAATTGGGACGGCCGAAGTTGCGACCGATCCGATGCCGCCGAGCGTTGCGGATACCTTCGTATTGCTCAAACCCCGCGAGCAATGGCCAGACCCCCGCAAACCTAAGCTGACCTTGGTGGCGGAGATGCAGGAGGCTGTGGCGCGCGTGCCGGGCAATAACTACGAATTCACGCAGCCGATCCAGATGCGTTTCAACGAGCTTATCTCGGGTGTTCGATCCGACGTAGCGGTCAAGGTCTTCGGCGACAACCTCGACGAACTTTTGCGCGTGGGCAAGGCCATCGAGACTGTCGTGAGCGGCGTCCAAGGTGCGGCGGACACCAAGGTTGAGCAAATTACCGGTTTGCCTGTGTTGCAAATCCACCCTGACCGCAAAGCGATGGCGCGTTACGGCCTAAATGTCACCGATGTACAGGACGTTATCCGCGTGTCCATCGGTGGCGCTAGCGTGGGTACGATCTTCGATGGCGACAGGCGGTTCAGCATTGTAGTTCGCTTGCCGGAAGAGTTACGCGCAAAAATCGACGACATCGGTCGTGTCCGCATTCCACTCGCGGCAAGGCCCGGCGAAACAACACGGCACTTCGTTCCGCTCGCAGAGATCGCTAAGGTGGAAACAGTCGTAGGACCGAACCAGATCAGCCGCGAGAACGGCAAGCGGCGTGTCGTGGTCACCGCAAACGTGCGAGGGCGAGACCTGGGCTCATTCGTTTCAGATTTGCAGAGTCAGGTCCGGGAAAAGGTGACGATCCCCACAGGTTACTGGATTGAATATGGCGGTACGTTCCAGCAGTTGATTTCGGCTTCGCGGCGGCTCCAACTTGTTGTGCCAATTGGTCTCCTTCTTATCTTTGGCCTGCTTTACAGCCTGTTCGGTTCATTCAAGGACGCGGGCATAGTGTTCTCCGGCGTGCCATTGGCCCTCACGGGAGGCATCGCGGCACTGATGCTGCGGGACATGCCGCTATCGATTTCAGCGGGCGTCGGCTTTATCGCGCTGTCCGGCGTTGCGGTGCTCAACGGCATCGTGATGATTTCGTTTATCCGCTCGCTGCTAGCGGAAGGCCAGCCACTCGACACGGCGATTCATGAAGGGGCGCTGACACGTCTGCGACCCGTGCTCATGACGGCGTTGGTAGCCAGCCTCGGCTTTATTCCGATGGCGTTTAACGTTGGCGCAGGGGCAGAGGTTCAACGGCCGCTGGCGACTGTGGTTATCGGTGGCATCGTGTCATCCACGATCCTCACGTTGCTTGTTCTGCCGGCCCTCTACCGTGTTGTCCATCGGAAGGCAAAACATTCACCTCACGTTGCAATGACGGCAGCTTCGGTGGACGTGAAGTCATGATCGGGAGGAAGCGCAAGAGAAAAAGACGCGTTGGCTGGTTCCAATCGGTATCGACGGTCCTCCTCATCGCAACGTCGGAGGTGCAGGCTGATACAAGTTCGACAAAGCCCTTGATTTCGGAATTGCTCATCATCACAGCGAAGCACGGCTGGGTCGCCGATATGGACACCTTGTGTGAATCGCTGAAGCTGCCGCCGGCGGCCGACTGTAAGTTCCAGCAAATGTCGATTGGTCCAGACGCTCCAGGTTCCGTTGATAAATTTGGAATAAATTTGCCGCTCGCGGGATCGTCGCAAGGAAAATTCGTCCTGATGTTCCAAACGAATCCCCTAGTCGGCAATTTCTTTGTAGTGTCGCCGGAGGGGGAATTGAAAGAAAGTTATTTTCGCATAAAGGGCACCGGCTATCTGGCGACTCCGTCCGATGATGCTCGACGGGCGTTTGATCGGTCCTTGACCTTTTGGCGGGATAATCTTCCCGCCCTCAAAGCGCTTGTCGAGGATGATGCAATTCCGAAACCTAAGAGATAGCTGTCATGCTGGAAGTGCTCGCCAACCGGACCTACCGCCACTTGTTCCTTGCCCAGGTTATTGCGCTGATAGGAACGGGCCTCGCGACCGTTGCCCTTGGCTTACTGGCATATGACTTGGCTGGTGAGAACGCCGGTGCAGTCTTAGGGACGGCCCTGGCGATCAAGATGATTGCCTATGTGGGTGTCGCGCCCATTGCTGCCGCTTTTGCCGAACGGCTGCCGCGCAGAACAATGCTCGTGTCTCTAGACTTGGCACGCGCTGCCGTCGCTGTTCTTCTGCCTTTTGTAACTCAAGTTTGGGAGGTTTACGTCCTCATCTTTATTTTGCAGTCGGCCTCAGCCGCTTTCACGCCGACGTTTCAGGCAACAATTCCAGATGTGCTTAAGGAGGAACGGGAGTACACGCGGGCACTCTCGCTCTCTCGTCTGGCTTACGACCTGGAGAGCGTCGTCAGCCCCATGTTGGCTGCGGCGCTGTTGACGTTGATAAGTTTTCACACCTTGTTTGCCGGCACGGTTATCGGATTTCTCGCGTCGGCCGCGCTGGTCGTTTCCGTAGTGTTGCCAAGTCCGAAAGCTGGCGAGCGCCGGGGCATCTATGAACGGACTACACGCGGGATGCGTATCTATCTCGCGACCCCACGGCTTCGCGGCCTGCTCTCTCTCAATCTCGCCGTCGCTGCGGCCAGTGCGATGGTCATCGTCAATACGGTAGTGCTCGTGCAGTCGAAGTTCGGCCTTACTCAAAGGGATACGGCGTTTGCGCTTGCGGCATTTGGCGGTGGTTCGATGCTGGCGGCGTTCGCTCTGCCACGGATACTCGACAGTATCGAAGATCGCATTGTCATGCTGACGGGGGCGAGCCTTTTGATCGTCGGCCTTTTTGCCGGAGTGCTCATCGACCGTTATTCAATGTTGTTGCCACTTTGGTTTGCGCTCGGCGTTGGCTACTCGGCCACGCAAACTCCGTCGGGGCGGCTGTTGCGGCGCTCATCTCGACCGGAGGACCGGCCAGCGCTTTTCGCGGCTCAATTTGCACTGTCCCACGCCTGCTGGCTTTTGACGTATCCCGTTGCAGGATGGGTCGGCGCAAAAGCGGGATTTCCAACCACATTTGTCCTATTGGGTGTGGTGGCTTTGGCTGCGGTGGCCACCGCCGCGTATGTTTGGCCGAGGAGCGATCCGGACGAAATTGCGCATACGCATAGTGATCTGCCGTCGGGTCACCCGCATCTTGCAGATACAAGCGCTGATGGTTGGGGACACCGCCACTCCCACGCCTACGTTATCGACAGTCACCATCCTGAGTGGCCGCGGTCTTAGAAGGACATTTGGTAAGCTTGAGTCGGGTTTGATGTCGCTATTGGCACAAAGCGGACAGTCGTAACGGACTGACGAACGTCAGTCTTTGAACCGATAGAGGATAGGGATTGGGTGCCGCTAAAGTGGCGCTTGACGGAAAAGGGCGAATATCGGCCCCGGCGACCCTTAGTCTAAAAGGTTTTTGAACAGCCACACCCAGCAAACCTTCCAGCTTCGGAGGGCAACGCTCTATCGCTGCCCGTGCCTGGAATGTGGCGAAACACCCAATAAAGATCCTTATCCGGTTTGAGGTTGTACGAATCCGCGCCGCCCTTTGTTTCTAAACCCATGCCGCAATGGTGGCGGTTCAAGTCAAAGACGTCATCGCCGGCTTCGACCTCTTTGATCCGTTAGGTGATTTGCGTCACCCAGTTGGCAATTGTCGAGCCGTGTACAGGCAACGCTCTAATTTCATCGGAATCCTGCGTTGCATTGAAGTCAGTAGTACTGACCTCCGGCCGACGTCGTTCCAGCAGCATTGCCTGGCAAGTAACTTGCTCCTCCTCCATTGACGAACACAACTGAATTTCCGTCAACGTTGTATCGTACGCCAGTTGCAGCGCCGGAAAAGGTGTGGCCCCACGCGGTGATACCCGCGACACGGGACGCATAAGCGAAATAGGTAAAAGCTGGCGTTCCGGTTAAAGTAATTGTGCGCCCATTCGGGAACACCGTCACGCTTCCTCCATCTGTCGCCCCCAAGTGGGTGGGCGCTCCGCCGGAGATAGCATAATCGGCGACAATGGTGATTTGAGAACCGGCACCGAAGGCATAGACATGAAAGCCCGCGGCTGCACCGTATTCCATCTTACCATCGACTTTGATGCTAGCACCCGTCTGCGCGAACAGCGCATGGCCAGACGTTGTTGTCGATAGTTTAAATCCCTGAACCGAGATGGACGATTTATTGGAGGCAACGATCGCATCCGCTGCCGTCGTCGAAATTACGACGTTCGATGGCGTAGTCGCATCTCCCTTCAGCGCAACGGTGCCGCCGATAAACGGACTGGAAATAGACACGCCTCCCGTATAAGTGCCGGCGCCAACCTGAATCGTAACCACTTGACCGCCGAGGTCGAGAGTTTGCACCACATTGATCGCTCGCTGAATTGTAAGAAATGCACTGCCTGATGTGTTGGCGAGCCCATTGTTGCTGTCATTGCCGTCGGTCCTGACGTAGTAAGTTGTGGCACTTGTCAGAACCTTGCGCGCGGCATTCAAGCAATTGAGCACGGTGTTGAAATTCGCCATCACCTGATTGGCGTCGGCGGGCTGGCCGTTAGTTAGCGTGTTCGGATACGGGCCGCAGTTCTGTGCAAAGGCAGGGCTAACAGAGACAACAAGCGCAAACAGGACTGCGATAATTTTCATTTTCAAACCTCACCGGAGTTATTTGAACGAGATTGTTGAACGCAATGTCAGCGTATGATTTCCGAAAGAGCGGTGCCAGTATTTAAAACTGTCACGGTCATTCACGTCCAACATATTCAATTTATAAAATTTGATTTTTCATTCTTATTCCTCTTCGTTATGAGCCATCAACAGCAACATTAGTCATCATGACCGCGCAAAAAAATGTTGTGAAGCGCCGCAAGTGCAATACTGTTTGAGACGCGAGTGATGGCAAAAAATTACGGTCGCGATTAGGAAGAAAAGACAATGCAAATTGCATGTTGCTTCCGTAAAATACGCGGTCACGCGGCCATCGCCATTTTTTTTGCAGCTCTTTCGATGTTCGCGACGGTTGGAGTGTGGCCAGTCAACTCGTCGCTTGGGGCCAATGGATCCGTTTCTTATACATATGATGCAGTAGGCCGAATGACCTCGGCGACTTACGACTCCTGCCTTTATGTCAGTTATGCCTACGACCTCAATGGAAACAGAATTTCGGAAACATCTCTGGTGTTGGGTAGCGGTGGAACCGCGCTATGGGGATGTTTCAACTGGAATGCAAAGAACTGGGTCGATTCTTGTTCTGTGTTGGCGGGCGGCGGAGCCGCAATATGGGGATGCTTCAATTGGAACGCGAAGAATTGGGAGGCGTCTTGAAAAAATCTAAGTCATTTCGAAAAGCTCCAGATCGCTGCAATACGAAAAAATCAGCGCTACTATACTCTGACTTTTCCAAGACAGCCCTCTCGCTATTGCGCAAGTCAATGTGATTAGAAGCTGCACATGGCAGAAGGCCGTAACGTCATGACGCTTCTTAAAGGGGAAAATTATTCGACGTCAGCGCGGGCTGCCGTCTTGTTAAGACGCAAGTCGGCCACGGTCCTAGCTTTGGCGATTGCGGCTTGGCTTTGTGCGGGTATCTCGCCGAGCAATGCTGCGGCCGGCTCTTGGTGTACCACAGCGGGCCCCAATAACGCGGTTGCCTGTACCGCATCTCCAATGGCTGCTTGCGCAATTCAGAATGCGGTCTATGCGCCAAGTCGGCAGTTCTATGGATATACAGGTACAAATCGATGGGACAAAATGCTGTGCGCGTGGGACACGAGCCCGCCGCCGGTCACGCTGCCAACCAATACGACATTTGAGTGCCCCTCCGGCAAGGCAGTGCCGCCCGGCTCATGTGTGCCGGACAATGAGGACTTTCAGAGTCGCACCGAGCCTCCGGAAGTAACTCCGCCACCACAATGTGGTTCGGACGTCGCTGGCTTTAACGGTGGAGGGAGCGCGTCTGGGGTCACGCCGCGTCCCATCGACGTTCTGACCGGAGCCAAGATGCTCCGCGTTACCGACTTCGAAACGGCGGACAAGTCGCTGCGTTTGGAGAGATTTTACAACAGCTATGGCTACGGCGCCTCAAATGCATTGCGTCAAGTTCCTTTTGGATTAGGAACGCGCTGGCACTTCTCGTTTCAAATCGAACTCCAGCTCAACGACAATTTTCAGAACGTTCCATGGGTCGAAGTCGCGATGCCCAGCGGCGGCGACTACACCTTTGCCAAGAACGGCTCCGCCACCGTCTTGGACGCGCTCAGCGCAACCTATGGCACCGTCCAAACCGATTATTCTGTTGAATTCGTGGGCTCCTGGCCTTCGAACATCGGCGATGTGCTGAATGCCTCGTCGCAATGGAAGTTGCGCGACGCCGAGGATCGCGTGTGGCTGATGCAAACGTATCTGGATGCAGCGACCGGCAAATATTTTATCGCTCACCCGGTCAGCGTCACTTTCCGCGGCGGGCTGCAATGGATGTTCGCTTACGGGACCGCTAACGAACTCACCTCGGTCACCGACAGCTACGGAAAGTCGATTTCATTTACTTGGATTATCCAAGATGCGAGTTCGCTTGGTATGCCCGGCGCGATTCCACGCCCCGCCGCCGTCTCGAAGGCCACGCTGCCGGACGGCACGACGATGAACTACGTCTACGAAGCGCTCAACAGCGCGCTGACGACGTTGCCACAACCCGACCGGCTGATCCGGGTGGAGCATCGCGATGCGTCAAATGTGCTTAAGGACTCGACGACCTATCGCTATGAAAACACCGCGTTCCCACTTGCGGTAACCGGCATTGAAGACCTCAACGGCACGCGCCGATGGACTGTCGAATATGATGGCGGCGGCCACGTAACCACCAGCACCGGTCCAAACAACGCCGACAAGTACACCGTCCGCTATACGGCAGCCTCATACCCGGAATTTACGCGGACGGTCACCAACCCCTTGGGCAAGGAGACCGTCTACAATTACCATTGGGAATTCGGCAATGTTTATCTAGAATCCATTGATGGGACTGCGAGTACGCACTGTCCGGCAAGCACTCAAACCTACGCGTATTCGGGGCGGCTAATTTCCGCGGTGACCGACGCGGAAGGCCGCGTGACGACCTCCACCCGCGACGCACGAGGTCTTCCCACGCAAATCGTCAATGGCTATGGCACTGCCAGCGCCAAAACGACCTCGATCACGTGGCACTCAACGCTTCACGTTCCGACCCAGATCGTGCAGGCGGGTCTGACCACGGACTATACGTGGAATTCGTCGGGCCAACTCACACAGATGACGCAGACCGATACGACCACGACCGCCGTCCCCTATTCGACCAATGGGCAGACGCGAACGTGGGCCTATACCTATAATTCTTACGGCTATCTGCTGACCGTGGATGGTCCGCTCGCTGGGAGCGGCGACACGGTCACATACACATACAACACGAATGGATATCTCGCGTCGGTTACCAACGAGGTCGGCCAAACGCTGACGGTTTCGGCCGTCGATGGCCGCGGTCAACCAACAACGGTGGTCGACGCTGGCGGTGTCACAAGCGGATTAACTTACGATTCGGAGGGTCGACTGAAGAGCGTTGCAGTTGATCCGTCGGGGCTCAATGCGGTGACGGCGATCGACTACAGCGTTGTGGGCGATGTTACCAAGATAACACGGCCGAACGGCGCCTACCTGCAATACAGTTATGACGACGCCAAACGGCTCATAAAGATCGAAGACAATACCGGTGCCTTTGTCGAATACGACCGCAATAATATGGGCAATGCCACCGCGCGGCGTATCAGGGATACCAGTGGAAAGCTGGCGCTGTCGCAGAAGGCCACCTTTGATGAGTTGGGCCGCCTGCTGACATTTGTCAGCCATTCAAATCACATCTGGACCCACGCTTACGACAAGACAGACAACCGCGTCTCGGTCACGGACCCGAGGCTTCGTGTGTTCGGCTGGGCCTTCGATTCAGTCAACCGCCTCATCAGCACAACGGATGAAAATTCCGGCACGGTGACACTGACCCGCAACGGCAAGGACGAGATCACCAATTACAGTGATTCCCGTTCGCTCAACACAAGCTACGTTCGCAACGGTTTCGGCGACATCATCCAGCGCACCAGTCCGGACACCGGCACGACGGTCTACATCTACAACGCCTTGGGCAAGCCGATCCAGATCACCGATGGACGCGGCATCGTCACCAATCTGACCTACGACAATGCCGGGCGGCTGTTGACCAAGCAGTATCCGGCAGCAACGTCGGAAAACATCACCTATACCTGGGACTCGACCGCCGGCGGCAACAAGGGCGTCGGGCGCCTCACCAAAATCGAAGACGCATCGGGCTCTGTCGAGTGGACCTACAATGCCTTGGGGCAGGTGACCC
>JANMSZ010000088.1:0-7809 GCA_031389925.1 Hyphomicrobiales bacterium
CTACATGGGCTGTTCGACCTTCGCCAATTTCACCGTGCTGCCGGAGATCGCTTTGGCGAAAGTCCGCGAGGACGCGCCGTTCGACAAGATCTGCTACATCGGCTGCGGCGTCACCACCGGCATCGGCGCCGTCATCAACACCGCGAAAGTCTGGCCCGGCGCCAATGTCGTCGTGTTCGGGCTCGGCGGCATCGGGCTCAACGTCGTGCAAGGCGCACGCATCGCCGGCGCCGACAAGATCATCGGCGTCGACCTCAATCCCGCGCGCGTCGAAATGGCGAAGAAATTCGGCATGACGGATTTCATCAACCCGAAAGACGTCGGCCAAAATACTTCAGGACCTGACAAGGTCGTGCAGGCCATCGTCGATCTCACCGGCGGCGGCGCTGACTTCTCGTTCGAATGCATCGGCAATGTCAACGTCATGCGCCAGGCGCTGGAATGCTGCCACCGCGGCTGGGGCGAGAGCATCATCATCGGCGTCGCCGGCTCGGGCCAGGAAATCGCGACGCGGCCGTTCCAACTCGTCACCGGACGCGTCTGGAAAGGCACCGCCTTCGGCGGCGCGCGTGGCCGCACCGACGTTCCAAAAATTGTTGATTGGTACATGGACGGCAAGATCAACATCGACGACCTGATCACGCACACCATGCCGCTCGACAAGATCAATGACGCCTTCGACCTGATGCATGAAGGCAAGTCGATCCGCAGTGTCGTAATTTACTGATTGCCGTTAGGCGTCCGGTAACCGCGCGGAACTTTCTCGATGGAACTGCGGCGACAACGCGGCATTCCGCTTTCATTCGGGTCGTAAATCTGTCCCATTCTGATTGCACAGAAGTGCATCACGAGGGGGGACCTCCTCACACCATTTTTCTCGCGGCCGCATCGATGCGGTGCGCTATAGATGCGAGGATCGCAAGAAATGCGGCATCTCTTCGTGCCCGCCTGCGTGTGTTTAATGACATGGTCCGGTTCGACCGGGTCCGACTCCAAAATGTCGCTGGAACAATTTGCCGGCGCCGCGAAACCCGAGAAGGAAACGCACGGCCGGGCCGGGGCCGCTGAGATCGCCGCGCCCGGCAGCGCGGAAGCCGTGCAGGCCGATATTCCGATCGACATGAGCGTTGCTGACATCGCACGCGAGGCGCCCAGCGCCGAAACACAAACCACCGACGCACAAATCATCGACCCGGTGCCGCTGCCGCCGATCGCGAAGCCGGTGGTGCATCGCTCGCGCGAGGAAGTCTGCGAGACGCTGACCAAGGCCGCGGAGTCGAACAACCTGCCGGTGCCGTTTTTCATCAGCCTGCTGTTTCAAGAAAGCCGCTTTCAGCCGGGCGTCGTGAGTTCTGCGGGCGCGCAAGGCGTCGCGCAATTCATGCCCGAGACCGCCGCCAGCATGGGCCTCAAGAATCCGTTCGACCCGTTGGAAGCGATCCCCGCCTCCGCCCGCCTGCTGCGCACTCTGGTTTCGCAGTTCGGCAATCTCGGCCTCGCCGCCGCCGCCTACAACGCCGGCCCCAGGCGCATCCAGGATTGGCTGGGCAAGAAGGGCAAGCTGCCCGACGAGACCAAAGGATACGTCAAGACCATCACCGGCCGTCCGGCGGAGAACTGGACCGCCGCCTCGGCCAAGCATCCCGGCCAGCGGCTGCCGCGCCGCGCGCCGTGTCAGGAAGCCGCCGGCCTCTACGCCGCGAATGGGCCGGAGACGATCCCGTTGCCGCAGCGCTCGCCTCTGGCGGCACCCGAACCCATCGTCACCGCACGCTTGGTCACGCCCGCACGCGCCAAAATCCTCGCCGGCGTTTCGTCGCATAAGGTCAAGCTCGCTTCGGCCGACGCCACGGCCGTCCCGCCGGCGCAACCGGCGGCCAAAACCGCACCAATCAAGACGGCGCCGATCAAGATCACCAAGCAGGGAACGCGCGTCACCGCGGTGATCAATATCGCCAAGCCGGAACCCAACAAGCCCGAACCAAAATCGGCCGCCAAGCCGGAAACGAAGTCCGGCAACAAGTCCGCGAAGCCCGCCGCCAAACCCGTGATCGAACAGTTGGCGGCCCGCAAGCAGCACAAGAACGCCAAGCACAAACTCGAGAAAGTCGCGGCGCGGTAGAAACCCCGTCATGCCCGGGCATAGCCGTCCAAAGGACGGCGTCGCTTCGCTCGCCTATGACCCGGGCATCCATGACTTAGTCGCGTCAACAGCGGTCTTACGTAAGCCTGCCGACGACAGCCCATCTCATGGATTGCCGGGTCAAGCCCGGCAATGACGATGAGAGAGCCCTCCCTCTCCCCTGTCCTCCACCCTGTAGCCTTCGGCAAAACCGCGAAAAGCGCGGGCCTTGATGTATCTGATCCCGGCGAGCGAGCAGACCACCGGCCACGGCACCACCGGCAACGCCAAGTTCTACGCCAAGTTCTACGCCAAGCAATTGCAAGAACTGCTGCAGACCGCGCCACAAAAAGCGATGTAGCAGCCCGTCGTCTCAGATCCTGAAATCCTGATAGGGCGACGAAAGCCGCTCCCGGGGCCCGCTTGGCCAATCTCATAAGATATGGTGATATGATGACTGGCAGGGGATATTCCTACCGCGACAACAATAAAAACTGGGAGGGGAAAATGGGAAGACAAACTGGGCCGGTGGTACGCTGGACACGATCCGTAAGCCTGACGTTAGCCATGGTATTTGCAATGACCGCCGCGAACGCCGCCACCTTTGTCTATGTCGGCAATTCGGATAGCCAGGACGTCACGGTTCTCGAACTGAAGTCCAACGGCGATTTGTCGCCGGTCGCGACCACGGCGGTGCCGGGTCCGGCCAAGCCAGGCGGCTCGCTGCCGATGGCGGTGAGCGCCGACAAGAAGCGGCTCTATGTCGGCCTGCGCAACGAGCCCTTCACCGCGGTGACCTTCACGATCGACAAGAAGACCGGCAAGCTGACGCTGGTCGGCCCCGGCCCGCTCGCCGATTCGATGGCCTATGTTGCCACCGACCGCACCGGAAAATATCTGCTGAGCGCGTCCTATGGCGGGCACAAGGTGACCGTCAATCCGATCGGCAAAGACGGCGTCGTGCAGGCGGCGGCGCAGACCATCACGACGCTGCAGAATGCGCACGCCATCCTGCCCGACCCGTCGAACAAATACGTGCTGCACACCAGCCTCGGCGGCGACGTGGTCTACCAGCAGAAATTCGACGCCAAGACCGGCAAGCTGTCACCCAACGATCCGCCGACCGTCAGCGTCAAGGCCAAGGCCGGCCCGCGCCATCTGGTGTTTTCGCCGAACAAGAAGTTCGTCTACTTGCTCAACGAGCTCGACGCCTCGATCTACGTGTTTCCGTGGAATGCCAAGACCGGGACATTGGGCAAGGAAGCCCAGATCACCACCGCCCTGCCGAAGGGTTTCTCCGGCAAACCCTGGGCGGCGGACATTCACGTCACGCCGAACGGAAAATTCCTCTACGCCTCCGAACGCACCACCAGCACGCTGGCGGCGTTCAGCGTCGATGCCAAGACCGGCAAGCTGACCGCGATCGATTCGTTTCCGACCGAGAAACAGCCGCGCGGCTTCAGCATCGATCCGTCCGGCAAGTTCTTGCTGGCGGCCGGGCAGTTGTCGAACAGCATGACCAGCTATGCGATCGACCAGAAAAACGGCAAGTTGACGAAGCTCAAGGAATATCCGATGGGCAAGAACCCGAATTGGGTGGAGATCGTGAAGCTGCCCTAGAGCAGATCCGCGCGTACTAAGCGCCTACTTCTCGCACACCCGGCGCGGGCCGAAGCTCGGCTGAAAAGTGCAGTCGGCCGCTTTGAACGAACGCGGATAAGACGCCGCGCAGGCGCTGACATTGCATCGCGGCGCAGAGGTCGCGGGTGCTTCCGGCGCGGCGATCGCGCCGGGCTCGGGCGCGATGATCGATCCAGGCTCGGCAGCGGGCGCTGCGGCCGGCGCGGTCGCCGCGGGCTCCGGATGTTCGCGCGCGTATTTTTCCGGATCGCCTTTGGTGCACAGCCGGCGCGGACCGAAGCTCGGATTGTAGGTGCAGTCCGACTCGCGGAATGAACGATAGGCCGCTTCGCAAGCGGGGACATCGCATTTCGGCCGCGAGGGCGCGGCGGCTTGCGGCGCCGGAGCGAGGTCGGCCGATGGCGGCGCGCTGACGGATGGTGCGCTTGCGGGGTCGTTCGCGGCAACCGGCGGCCTGGCGGGATTTGCCGGAACGGATGGCGGCGACGGTGCGGCCGGCGTCTGCACCACACGCGGCGGGGGTGGCGGCGGTGGCGGGACGAACACGACGTTCTTGACGTCCGGCATTGGCGGCATCGGCGCCGACGTCCAGTCCAGCCCGAACACCACGCTGGCGGCGGCCACCAGCAGAACGCCACAATAAAAAGCAAACCGCATCAGAGGGCCTAAAAGACTGCGCCACGAGCCGAGGCTAAATACTAGGCCCGATCCGGCGGCGCTACCAGCCGCGGTCCAGCCGCTCGATCACGATGACTTCGCTGCGCCCCATCCTAGGTTCATTGCGGGACTCGTAGCCCGCGTCGTCGCCAGCGGTGATGCTCCTGACCGCGCGCTCGACGTCGCGCAGTTCGGCGTCACGGCTCGGCCGGCGAGCCGTTTGTTCGAACCTGGGTTCACGTGGTGCCGATGTAATCCTCTGGCTCGCGGCCGGCGGCCTCTCGCAGAACTTTCGCGGACCTTCCATCGGCTGATAGGTGCAATCCGACGCGCGGAACGATTGATAGGCGCTGGCGCAGGCTTGGACGTCGCAGCTGTTCGGCGCCTGGTTGGCCGCGGGCTGCAGCGTCGCTTGCGCCGGAGCTTGGGCGGGCGCTTGCGCGGCAAGTTGCGGGGTCGTTTGCGGCGGCGCTGCGTCTGCCTTGACCTCGGCGGCAACCGGAGGGAACGGAGCGGGCGACACGGCAGGCGCGGTCCCAGCGCTCGGGTTGGCCGACGGGATGTCGGCCTTCAGTTCAGCCTTGGCCATCGCAGCCGGCCCTTCGGCGACTGGCTCCGCTTCCTGTTTCTTGGTGTTGACCGGACTCGGCCCCTCGGCCGGGCCGTCGACTTTCGGCACGGTGCGCACGGGCACTACCGTGCTCGCCACCTGCGCCGGGCTCTTGGTGTCCAGCTTTGGCCGGGTCAGCCAATCGATCTCCAGCAAAATGCCGGCGATCGACACCAGCACAACGGCGACATAGGCGAGGAATGGCATGGGCCGTCCATCAGCATGAGGAAATCCCCAAGCCAACGCGGCGGTGACAACGCCGGTTCCTTAGCGGCCGGCGCGAATATAGGTTCCGCCGCGCGGAACCCTAGCGATACAGCGTGATGCTGATGGCGCCGCCGAGGTCGCCGACCGCCGCGCCTTCCTTGGCATAGCCGGTAATGTCGATCTCGCCGGCCGGCGCGCCGTGACAGGTCAGACAGCTCGCGCCGTAATATTCCGGCATCGCGGTCCGGTAGGCATCCTTGCCTTTGGATTTGGCGACTTCCGAGAAACTCTGATCTTTCGGCCAGGTTGCCGACATCAGCTTGCCGGTGATCACCGCGTTTTCCCATTCGTCGGCGCGCGCCTTGGGATTGCGCACCAGCTTCGGCGGCGCCGTCACCTTCATCTCCGCCAGCCCGACCGCGCGCCGGCCGAAGGATTCGCTCACTTGCCGGCCGAACACCGCCGGAATGAAACCTTTGAACCCGACGCCCTGCCGGTTGATGGTCTGCTGATGGCCGTCCATCACTTCGGCAATGGCTTCCATCTCCATGCGCAGCAGCTTGCCGTGGCGCGATTTGGCATCGATCGCGAGCGGATCGACGCCGGCCGTCTCCGTGTAGATCTTCACCGCTTCCGCCACCACGGTCTTGCCGCTGAGGCCTTTGTCGCCGAGCTTGGGGTCGTTGATCTTGTCCTGATGGCGCGAGATCACCGTGCGGCCGGCGCGCAACATGGTGGCGAGACTTTTTGCGGTCAGCGCGTCGTCCTCCGCGGGTGTGGCCGCGTTGGCGCCGACCATCACCACGGCGGCGCTACACAGGCCGACGCATAAAGCGGCCGCGAGCATCGTCGACATTCTCTGGGACATGCTTGGTTCCTTTAGCTCTCGATGTGCCGCCGGCCATTACGCCGCGGTCACGCGCGATAAGAATGTTTCGACGGCGGTTTCCAGCGTGCTGGCCTGCGCCGAAAACGCCTGCGACGTCTCGTGCACCGCGGCGGCGGAACGGTTGGTGCCGTCGATCGCCTCGGTGACGATGGTCATCTTGCTGGCAAGCTCCCGCGCCCCGGCGGCGGCTTCCTGAACATTGTGCGCGATCATCTGCGTCGAGGAGGTTTGCTCCTCGACCGCGTCGGCGATCGCCGCCGTCAAGCCGCTGATGTCGCCCATGACGCCGTCGATCGATTGGATCGCGGCCACGGTCTGTTCGGTGAGATCCTGGATCGAGCCGATCTGCTCGGCGATTTCCTCAGTCGCCTTGGCGGTCTGCGCGGCGAGCGCCTTCACCTCCATCGCCACCACAGCAAAGCCGCGGCCGGCATCGCCGGCGCGTGCCGCTTCGATGGTGGCGTTGAGCGCCAGCAAATTGGTCTGCGCCGCGATCGCCTGGATCAGCTTGATGACGTCGCCGATGCGCGTGGCGCCGCTGGCGAGCTTGTTGACGAGCTGGTCGGTGGCGCGCGCCGTCTCGGTGGCGCGCTGCGCGATGCTGTGCGCCCGCTTGGTCTTTTCGTTGATGCCGTGGATCGACTCGCCGAGCTGGTCGGTGGCGCCCGCCACCGTGCGCACATTGGTCGACGTCGCTTCCGACGACAGCAACACCGCGCGGGCCTGCTGGTCGGCGTCGCGCGCCATGCTGGTCAACCCGCGCGCGGTCTCTTCCATCAGCGATACGTTCTCGGTCACCGAGCCGATCACCTTGGTCACGGTGGTGCGGAAGTCGGCGATGATCTCTTCGATATGGCTGCCGCGCTCGCGCTGCAGTTTCTGCTCGAGACGTTCGCGATCGGACAGGCCGCGGCGCTCGATCTCGCTGGCGCGGAACACCTGCAGCGAGCGCGCCATGTCGCCAATTTCGTCTTGCTCGGCGCCGGATAGCACCGCGATGTCGGTATCGCCGGAGGCGAGCTGCCGCATGGCGGCGCCGATCGCGATCAGCCGCCGCACCAGGTGCCGCTGCACATAGAAGATGCCTATGCCGCCCGCGGCCAGCAGGCTCGCGATCGCCACCATCAGCAACCACCGGCCGCTGATGGAAAGATTGCGGATCAACTCGGCCGCGCTCGCCTGCGTGCTGGCGTCGGCCTCGCTGACCAGGATCGCCACCGCGGCATCCAGTTCGCGCTGGATCGAGCCGTTCTCGTCGATCGCGGCGTCGACACGGGTGATAGAGAACAACTCGCGGGCCCGGCGCGCGAAGACGCTATCCGCGCCCTGACTCAAGCGGCTGATGTGGTCGATAGCGATGCGGATCCGCTCGACAGTATCCCAAGGGGTCGCAGTGTTGTCGAACTTCGCCATGGCTTCGTTGAGTGCCAGCGTGGCGGCCTTCAGACGATCCTGGATATCCTTGAACGCCGAAGGATCGCGCACGGTCGAGCCTTCGCCGATCAGGCTGACCAGCAGATGCACGCGCGCCGACACCGCCATCGCCTGCGCCGGATTAGGCACGCGGGCCAGTTCGTCGATGACCTGCGCGTGAGTCTGATGCAGCATCTCGAGCGTGTCCTCGATCTGGCTGCGCAACCCAGTGCGCTGCGAGATCGCTTCCTCGAGCGCCGCCAGATTGGC
>JANMSZ010000097.1:0-1530 GCA_031389925.1 Hyphomicrobiales bacterium
ATGTCGTAGGTCTTCTGCGCGGCAAAGCCCATGTCGCCGGTGCACAGCGTGATGACGCGGTAATGCAGGTCGAGTTTTTTCAGCACGTCCTCGGCGCAGGCCAGCATACGCTCGTGCTCGGCTTTGGATTCTTCCGGCGTCGTGATCGAGACCAGTTCGACCTTGGTGAACTGATGCTGGCGGATCATGCCGCGCGTGTCGCGTCCGGCAGCACCCGCTTCGGCGCGGAAGCACGGCGTGCAGGCGGTGTAGCGCCGCGGCAGCGTGTTTTCGTCAACGATGGATTCGCGGACGAGGTTTGTGAGCGGGACTTCGGCGGTGGGGATGAGCCACCAATGCTCGTCTCTGAACTCACTCGAAGAAACGGCTGGTTCTTGACCGGCATGATCAATCGCCATGTCCCGATACTTCACATGTTGAAGCCCTTGGAACGCAGAAAACTGATCATCTTCAAACTTCGGTAATTGTGCAGTACCGAACATAGTCGCATCTCGCACCAGCAACGGCGGATTGACTTCGGTGTAGCCGCCCTTCTCGCTCGTATGCGTATCGAGAAAGAATTGCCCGAGCGCGCGCTCCATGCGCGCCAGTCCCTTCTGCAATACGACAAAGCGCGCGCCTGAAAGTTTAGCCGCAAGTTCGAAATCCATCATGCCGAGGTCAGCGCCAAGATCGAAATGCTCTTTCGGCTTGAATGAATAGTCGCGCTTCTTGCCCCAGGTGTGCTTCTCGACATTGCCGTGCTCGTCGGCGCCGTCCGGCACCTCGTCAAGCGGCATGTTCGGGATCTGCGCCAATTCTCTATCGAGTTGGTCGCCCAGCGATTTCTGCTCCTTGTCGAGCGCCGGCATCGTCTCCTTCAACGTGGCGACTTCGGCCATCAAGGCCGCGGCCTTCGCCTCGTCCTTGTTCTTTTTTGCGTCGCCGATTTCCTTCGACGCTGCGTTGCGGCGCGCCTGCGCCTGCTCGGATTTGGTGATCGCGGCGCGGCGCTGTTCGTCGAGCGCAATGAGCTTGGCGGACAGCGCGTCCAACCCCCGGCGCTTCAGGCCGCGGTCGAAAGCTTCCGGGTTTTCTCGAATCCATTTGATGTCGTACATGGGGGTTACTTAGTCGGATTTGGGGGGATGGGAAAGCGGCGCCTCCTTCCCTCTCCCCTTGCGGGAGAGGGTGCCGAGCGAACGTCAGTGAGCGAGGCGGGTGAGGGGTCAGTGCCTAACGCTACGTCCGGACCCCCTCACCCGGCCGCTCGCTAACGCTCGCGTCCACCCTCTCCCGCAAGGGGAGAGGGGAAAAAGAAGTACCCTACCCCGCCGTCTCGGGCGGCGCCGCCTGCTTTTCCGCTTCCTCAGCGGCCTTCGCGGCCGCGGCCTTGGCCGCGGCTTCCTTCTGGGCGGTCTTTTCGACGAAGCGTACCGAGTAGATCGAGCCCTCGTACAAAATCATCAGCGGGATCGCGAGCGACATCTGGCTGATGACGTCGGGCGGCGTCAGCACCGCAGCGATCACGAAGGCGCCGACGATGAAGTA
>JANMSZ010000117.1:0-8658 GCA_031389925.1 Hyphomicrobiales bacterium
CGATGGCGGGCATCGCCTTTGTCCTGGCGGTGGTCTGTCTGTGGTGGGCCAATTCCCTGAACAAGAAAGCCGCGGAGAAGAAGTGATGGCGGAGGCGGAACGTCTGCTGGTGCTGGTGCGTCACGGCCAGAGCGAGTGGAACCTGAAGAACCTGTTCACCGGCTGGCGCGACGTCGAACTCACCGACAAAGGCGTGGCGGAAGCGCGCGAGGCCGGCCGCAAGCTGAAGGCCCAGGGCCTGAAATTCGACGTCGCGTTCACGTCGGTGCTCAAGCGCGCGCAGCGCACGCTCGACCTGATGCTCGAGGAGATGGGCGAGACGATTCCGATCATCAAGGATCTGGCGCTCAACGAACGCGACTACGGCGATCTGTCGGGCTTGAACAAAGACGACGCCCGCAAGAAATGGGGCGACGAGCAGGTGCACATCTGGCGACGCTCCTATGACATCGCGCCGCCGGGCGGCGAGAGCCTCAAGGACACGCTGGCCCGCACGCTACCCTATTACGTCACGGAAATTCTGCCGCGCGTGCTGCGCGGCGAGCGCGTGCTGGTGGCGGCGCACGGCAATTCGCTGCGCGCGCTGGTGATGGTGCTGGAGAAACTGGCGCCCGATCAGATCGTGCAGCGCGAAATCGGCACCGGCGTGCCGATCATCTACCGGCTGGATGCCGATTCCTCGGTGAAGTCGAAGCTAGACCTGGCAGCGTAAAGCGCCACGCGCCAAAAAGAAAAAGGCCCCGCGGGGGGAGCGGGGCCTTTTCCGTTCGAGCATCGATAGCCGCTTACTGGATGATCTTGATCACCTTACGCGACTTCGGCTCGACGATGACGCGCTGGTTGTTCACTACAGCATAGTGATATTCGGTGTGCTGCGGGACGGGACGCAGTTGGACAGTCGCCGGTAGCGGCTCACCGACCACGACGCGCTGCTGAACCACGACCGACGGACTGGAATCGCGCTGCACGTAGGTCACGACTTCGCCCGGGGGCTCTGCCGCAAGACCGACCGTCGCGCCGACACCGGCACCGACCACGGCGCCGACGGGTCCACCGACAACGCCGCCGATGACCGCACCGCCCACAGCGCCGCCCGCTGTCGAAGCCTGCGCAAACGCTGCGGCGGGCGCCAGGGTCGTTGCCGCAAGCAAAGCGATAATGAATTGAGTACGCATTGTTCATCCTCCTGTTTCAAATAAGTTCACCCCAGCAACGCATGTACTTTGGCATGTGTTCCGGGAACTCGATTTGAATCTGAAAAAAATGCGCACGTTTCGTTACAGTTGTAACGACAACAAACAAACTGAATAAAAGTTCAGCTAGGAACCCGCCGCCACGCCGGCTTCCCAACCCAGCATCGCGCGCTTGCGTGTGAGGCCCCAGTGATAGCCGGTGATGTCGCCGCTCTTGCCGACGACGCGATGGCAAGGAACCACAAAGCAGATCGGATTTTTGCCGACCGCGGCGCCGACCGCACGCGCAGCTTTCGGCGCGCCGGCTCGCGCCGCGACATCGGAATAGGTCGTAAGCCTGCCCATCGGAATGGTGAGCAGTTTTTCCCAGACGCGCACTTCGAAGTCCGTGCCGATCAGCACCACGCGCAGCGGCTGCTCGGGCCGCCACAACGTCTTGTCGAAGATGCGGCGCGCGGTCTGTGACGTCGCGGCGTAGTCCTCGATGTAGCGCGCCTTCGGCCAGCGCCGGCGCATGTCGTCGAGTGCCGCGCGCTCCTCGCCGGGATCGGCCATCGCCAGTCCGGCGAGCCCGCGCGGCGTCGTCATCACCAGTGCCATGCCGAACGGGCAGGGGTGGAAGCCGTAGGTGACAGTGAGGCCTTCGCCTCCCGCTTTCCACTCGCCGGGCGACATCGCCTCATGCGTGACGAACAAATCGTGCAGACGGCCAGGGCCGGACAGGCCGACTTCGTAAGTGGTGTCCAGCACGCTCGCCGAATTGCGCAGCAGCTCGCGTGCGCTGTGCAGCGTCAGCGCCTGCAGGAACGCCTTCGGTGTCAGGCCGCACCAGCGCCGGAACAGATGATGCAGTTCGGTGGCGGAAACGCCGGCCGCTTCCGCGATGACGTCGATCTCGGGCTGGGCTTGCCAGTTGCCGCGGATATGCGCGATGGCGCGGCGCACGACGTCATAGTCGGCGGAGGCGGTGACGAGCGGCGCGACACCGGGAAAGCGCTCGGTGAGGGCCGGTTTTGCGGCGGGCTTTGCAAGGGTCATGTTCATGGACGCTATCTAAGGCGGCCCCCGGCGGCAAACCACCCGATTTCTGACTTCGTTTATCCCTCCCCTGAAAGGGGAGGGTCGCACGAAGCGCGGGGTGGGGTCATCTCACGACAGCGCGCAAACCCACCCGGCTCGCAATCGCTCGCCACCCTCCCCTTTCAGGGGAGGGATTAAGAAGGGCTCGTCCTCACCACCCCGCGCTTGGCCTCGTTGAGCGCCTTGCCGAGTTCCTGCGCGAAGCTCGCCTTCTCGTCCGGCCCCAGGAAATTCGCGATCACCAGATGCTTGCCGCGCGACACCAGCAGCAGGCGTTCGATGCCGTATTCCTCGTGGCTCTCTTTATCGAGCTTGACCCAGAGCGGATTGAGCACCCACTCACGTTGCCGCCCGCGATGGCTGACCTTGCGCACGGTGAGCGCCGATGGGGTGACTTTCACTTCTTCGTAAGCGTTGGCGTGGCGGTAGTTCAGCTTGAACGCCCAATACAGCAGCACGACATCGAGGCCGAAAAATCCGAACACCGGCCAGGCGCCGGCGATCCAGAACAGAATGCCGGCGGCAAAGCTGACGGCGCCAAAGATCGCCATCAGCACGATAAAGCCGGTGCGGCCGAGCGAACGGTGCGGCGTGATCACCGCGGAAAAGATCGTGGGTTCGAGTTCGGCGTTGTCGGCCGCCAGGTTGTCGGAAGCCATGCTGCTCATTATACCGAAATGATGGCGAAAAAACCGGCTCGCAAGCCCGCAAAGAACAAGCCTTCTGTCAAAAAGCCGTTAGCGAAAGCCCGCCAGGGAAAAGCGGCCAAGGTGAAGCCAGCGCCGAAGCGCGCCAAAGCCGATGTGAAGGCGGCCGCCGGCGCGCTGCCGCAAATGACGGCGGCGCAGATCGAGGAAGCGTTCCGCCGCTTTCGCGAAGCCAATGCCGAGCCGAAGACCGAATTGAAATACGTCAATCCATTCACACTGCTGGTGGCGGTGGCGCTGTCGGCGCAGGCGACCGATGCCGGCGTCAACAAGGCGACGCCGGCTTTGTTTGCGCTCGCCGACACGCCGGAAAAAATGGCGGCGCTCGGCGAGGACCGTATTCGCGAACTGGTCAAGACGATCGGGTTGTTTCGCACCAAAGCCAAGAATGTCGCGGCGCTGGCGCATATTCTGGTCGAGCAGCATGGCGGCCAGGTGCCGCGTTCGCGTGAGGCGCTGGAGGCGCTGCCCGGGGTCGGCCGCAAGACCGCCAATGTCGTGCTCAACACCGCGTTCGGCGAAGAGACCTTCGCGGTCGACACCCATATTTTTCGCGTCGGCAATCGTACCGGCATGGCGACCGGCAAGAACCCGTTCGAGGTCGAGCAGAAGCTCGACAAGGTCGTGCCCGGGCCGTACCGGCGCCACGCCCACCACTGGCTGATCCTGCACGGCCGCTACACCTGCGTGGCTCGCAAACCGCTGTGCGAGCGGTGTATCATCGCCGACCTATGCCAATGGCCGGGTAAAACGGTTTTATAAGAACGGCTCGGGAGTGACGCGTATGGAAGGGCAGAAGCCAGGGCCGCGCTTTACCGGCAATTTCAAGCGCGATGCCGCTGTGGCCACGAAATTCTGGCGCGCGGGCGCCGCCAAGCTGAGCAAGCTGCCGAAGAAACCGGCGCGCAGCAAGGAACAGCAGGCGGCGGCCGAGGGCATTCTTTTCAATTGCCGGGAAGCGCGCGAAAATTTCCTCACGCATCATGCCGACGCGATCTATCGCAAGCTTACGAAGAACTTGAGCGAGTTTCCGCGCGTTGACGATCTGCCTTACTTCGCCGCGAAACTGGTGCCGGGCCTGACGCCGACGCGGCGCGAGGTCGACGCCGAAAGCGAATTGCTGCAATCGGAAAAAGACGGCGTCGAAGTCGATCAGGACATTTTTCTGTCGCATATCCTGGCCAATGCCGAAACCGGCATGCATCTGTGCCACGCCATGCTGCGGCCGAAGATGGAATCGCTCGAGCGCGTGGCGGAGTTCGCGGCCAACGGCATTGTCGACTTTGGTCCGGCGCGCGTCGAGCGTCAGGGCAAGGCGGCGGTCGTCACCGTCTGCAATCCGCGTTTTCTCAACGCCGAGGACGACGACACGCTCGACGACACCGAGACCGCCGCCGACATCGCCATCCTCGATCCCATGAGCGAGATTTGCATCCTGCGCGGCGGCGTGGTCGAGCATCCGAAATACAAAGACCGCAAGGTATTTTCCGCCGGCATTAATCTCACGCATCTCTATCGCGGCAAGATTCCGTTTCTCTGGTACATCCGCCGCGACATGGGCATCGTCAACAAGATGTTCCGCGGGCTGGCGACGGGCGTTCGCGGTCCCGACGAGATGCAAGGCGGCACGCACGAGAAGCCCTGGGTCGCCGGTGTCGACGTCTTCGCCATCGGCGGCGGCTGTCAGTATCTGCTGGCGATGGACTACGTGGTGGCCGGCAGCGATGCCTACATGACGTTGCCGGCGCGCAAGGAAGGCATCATTCCCGGCGCGGCGAATTTGCGGCTGACGCGCTTTGTCGGCGCCCGCATGGCGCGGCAGGCCATTTTGATGGGTAAGCGGCTGGAATGCGATTCGTCGGAAGGCCGCATGGTCTGCGACGAAGTCGTGCCGCCCGATCGGATGGAGCAAACGCTCGCCCGCGTCGTCGACGATTACACCGGTTCCGGCGTCGTCAGCGCCGCCAGCAACCGCCGCGCCTTCCGCGTCGGCGAGGAACCGCTCGACATGTTCCGCCGCTACATGGCGGTCTATTGCCGCGAACAGGCTTACTGCCACTTCAGCCCGGCGCTGATCGCCAATCTCGAAAAACACTGGAACGCCGCGCAACGTAAAATCTGAGGGAGCGTATGCCGGGGTTGAAGCTCAAGGGCGCTGATCTTTCGCCGCGCCGCGATACGCTCGAGCCGATCGAGATCGCGTCGCGCGACGAGATTTCGGCGTTGCAGCTCAAGCGGCTGAAATGGAGCCTGGCGCACGCCTACAACAATGTGCCGCACTACCGGCAGGCCTTCGATGCCGCCGGCGTGCATCCGGACGATCTGAAAAGCCTGTCCGATCTGGCGAAGTTTCCATTCACCACAAAAGACGACCTGCGCCGGCATTTCCCATTCGGCATGTTCGCCATACCGCGCGAGCAAGTGGCGCGCATTCACGCCTCGTCGGGCACCACCGGCAAGCCGACCGTCGTCGGCTACAGCAAGAACGACCTCGATATGTGGGCCAATGTCATGGCGCGCTCGATGCGCGCGGCCGGCTGCCGGCCCGGCATGCTGGCGCAGAATTCATACGGCTACGGCCTGTTCACCGGCGGCATCGGCTTTCACTACGGCGCCGAGCGGCTCGGCATGACGGTGGTGCCGGTGTCGGGCGGCATGACCGAGCGTCAGGTCAAGCTGATCGGCGATTTCAAGCCGGACGTCATCTTCGTCACGCCGAGTTATTTCCTCGCCATCCTGGACGAGTTCCGCGTGCAGGGCGTCGATCCGCGCGAAAGCTCGCTCACGCTGGCGATGTGCGGCGCCGAGCCCTGGACCAATGCGATGCGCGCCGAGATCGAGGCGGCGTTCGATCTGCACGCCACCGACAATTACGGCCTGTCGGAAGTGATCGGTCCCGGCGTGTCGTGCGAATGCGTCGAGACCAAGGACGGCTGCACCATCTGGGAGGATCATTTCTATCCGGAGGTGATCGATCCAGAGACGGGCGCCGTGCTGCCGGACGGCGAACTCGGCGAACTGGTGTTCACGTCGCTGACTAAGGAAGCGATGCCGATCATTCGTTTCCGCACCCGCGACCTGTCGCGCCTGCTGCCCGGCACCGCACGCTCGATGCGGCGCATGGAGAAAGTCACCGGCCGTTCCGACGACATGATGATCATCCGCGGCGTCAACGTGTTTCCGACCCAGATCGAGGAGATCATCCTCAGGGACGCGCGGCTGTCGCCGCATTTCGTCATCGAACTCAGGCGCGAGCGGCTCGACGTCATCGCGGTGCTGGTCGAAGCGCGGCCGGATACCGGCGAAGCGCACTGGGACTCGTGCAATCGCGACCTGACGCATCACTTCAAGAATCTGATCGGCGTTACGGTCGAGGTGAAGACGGTTAAGCCCGGCAGCCTGGAGCGCTCGCTCGGCAAGGCCAAGCGCGTCATCGATCTGCGCCAGAAGGGCTAGCGCGCCGTTGCCAACACCACGGTCCGGGCGCCGGACATCCGTTTATGGATGTGCACCATGAAGGCCATCGCAAACACCGGCGTGGCGAAGTTCAAGATCGGTACCGAGACGAAAGCGGCAATCACCATGCCGGTGAGGAAGACGTACCCGGCATTGGCCTTACGCATCGCCTTGGCTTCCTCGGGCGGGCGAAAGCGCATGGCGGCGAGTTCGAAATATTCGCGGCTGAGCAGGTAGGCGTTGGCGAAGAACAGAATGAGCAGGCCGAGGCCGGCGAACAGCACGAAGGGCAGGGCGCAGAGATAGACCACCAGCGCCAGCAGGCCGAACTTGATGCCTTCGATCGCGGCGCGGAACAGCGGCAGCGCGCGGCCGGCCGGGTCGGCCGGATAATGCGTGCGCTCGACCACCTCGGCGACCTCGTCGACAAAGAAGCTGCCGACGAAGGCGGTCACCGCCGGCATCAGGAACAGCGCGCCGGTGACGATTCCGAGGCTGGCCAGGATCGAGAGAATCCAGGCCAGCGCCGCCCAGACGCCGTGCGGCGCGACGCCCGCGGTCTGCTCTGCCCAGGTCGTGCCGCTTTCGGCCAAGGCCGACAGCAGGCGTTGTAGCCCGATGCCGATGATGGCGATCGTCAGCAGCGCCAGGCCCACGGACTTGAGCAGCACGCGGCGCAGCGGCGGGGTGAACATTTGCGAGAGGGCTTTGACGGCGGCGTCGATCATGCCGCCACAGTTAGGCGCGCGCGCGGAAAGGGCAAGGGTGGGGGCTAAGCCGTCGCCATGGTCTTTTCGCCGACGCTCGCCGGGTCGGCCGGCACCAGCGCCACGATCGGGTCGGGATCGATCGCCGGCACGTCGGCCCAGGCCATGGCCTTGTAGTCGAAGCCCTTGATGATGGTCGGCTTGACCACCTCGAAATAAGGCGAGATGTCGAAGTCGCGTGGCGCGTACAGCGACGAATGCCGGATCTCGAGAATTTCCGCGCGCTCCGCCGCGCTTTCCACCCGCGTGATTTTCGGCAGGATCGGGTAGCGCACATTTTCAAATGCCTGGGCAATGAGCGCCGAGCAGATGATGCGGGTCGGATGGCCGGAGCCCAGCGCCATCATGCGGCGGCGCCAGCGCCGCGGCACCGGCATCGGAAACAGATAGCGCAGCAGATCGATGATGTTCTTGAGGTCGTAGTCGAAGCCGATGCGCTCGGCGGCATAGGCGCAGACGCGCGCGCGGTCGTCGTCGTTCAACCCGATCGGCCGGCAGATGCGCGAATGCACGCGGCCGTATTTCGACAGCGGCACCGCGACGACACCTTCGCCGATATTGGCTTCCACCAGTTCCAGCGGCTCGCCTTCGGCGCTGACGCGATCACCGATCGGCCCGACATAGAGCGCGGCGTGCGACCAGGTCGACTGCGTGAGATATTTGATGACGCCGGAAATATGGTTGTTGCCTTCGACCAGCAGCACGTCGCCGGGCCTGAGCGTCGCGCGCAACGCCTCGGCGTCGCCCGGCGCGATGGGCTCGTAGCCTTGCTCCGGCTTTTCCAGATAGCGGGCGAGCAATCGCCCGAACTTGTCGGCCATCCAACTCATAACGCCCGGTCCCCGACGTCACTTCTTGACGCCCACGTTTGCCCCGTTCCCCGCGTACGGTTTTTCTCCGCACGTCTTGTTGCTGCCCAATTTAATGAAGACTCATTGCAAATTGGTTCATTGGTGGCGCGCAAACCTTACCCGCCGTTAGCCATGAAATTTGCGGTGCCACTTGGGTTCGGGCACTGTGTAAACCACCGCCGGAAAGAATTCGGATACCATGTCGCCGCTTAGCCGCCGCTCATTTCTTGCCGCCACCGCCGCGCTCGCGGCGGCGCCCGCATTGGGTGCCGTCGGCGGTTCCGGCGAGGTTGACGTGGTGATCATCGGCGCCGGCGCTGCCGGCATTGCCGCCGCGCGCCGTGTCGCCGCGGCCAACCGGCGCTTTGCGCTGATCGAGGCGGCCGACCGCATCGGCGGGCGCTGCGCCACCGACACGAAAATCTTCGGCGTGCCGTACGATCTCGGAGCGCATTGGATACACAATCCCGAGAACAATCCGCTGGCCAAGCTCGCCACCGGCCTCGACGTCTATCCGGCGCCGCGCACGCAGACATTGCGCGTCGGCGCTCGCGCCGCGCGCGACAGCGAACTGGAAACTTATCTCGCGGCGGTGCTGCGCGCG
>JANMSZ010000120.1:0-10231 GCA_031389925.1 Hyphomicrobiales bacterium
CGATCTGCTGTTCCGGCTCGGCGCCGACGGCCAGCCGGTGTTCAAGGAATTCGCCGCGGCCATCGTCCCCACCGAATTCCTGCCCGGCAAGACCTTCGGCTCAGGCACAATGCAGCCAATCGATTACTGCGTCGCGCTGGCGGATGGTCACGTCGAGCCGCCGTCGAACCTCAACCTCGCAACGATCCAGCATCAGGAATTGGCGAACACCTTCCGTTTCCACATCCCGCAATATCTGACGCGCCGCGCCGCCGACTGGAAGACGAAAGGCTTCAAAGAGACGCTGACGAACTTCGCCGAACTCAACCGCCGTTCGAAGTTCTGGGGCGACGACCAGCGCTCCGCTTTCAAGAACTGGGAAGAAATCGGCGATCCGCGCAATCCGCTCGGCGGACGCCAAGGCGTCAACGAGCGCATCATGCTGCGCGAACTGCTGCGCCGCGCCGATATGATGGTGATCCTGGAGAACAAACTGGACGCACTGGTGCGGCTGCATACACCGTGGCCGCCCGGGCTGATCGGACACGCCTATCAATACAACATCCCGAGCAACCTGCGGCCGGAGTCGCTGAGCGGGCCGAATGCCGGCCTCACCGAGATGCTGGTGCCGGCGGGCTATGTCACGACCGCCTACGACCCTGTCTACAAGTTGACGGACGACGGCAAGCGTTACGTCTCGCAGCCTTCCGACAAACCGACGACGATCCCCGCCCCCGGCCTGCCCTTCTCGCTCGTGTTCCGCGCCGAGCCCGGCCGCGAAGACCGTCTCTTGAAAATCGCGTCGGCTTACGAAGCGGCCTCGAAACGGCGCATTCCGCCGCCAGCGTTTGGGCCGTTGTCATAAGAGCGGCAGGTCAGAGCCTCGACACAAGTCCCGAGACAAGATTGTTCAGGTCTTCGGGCGTCTCGGCGCCACCATAGACATAGTGGTCCGGCCGCACGACGACAGCCTTGATGCCGTTCGCGAGCAGCCAATTGCCAAACAGACGATCGGTCTCCTGAACGTGCAACGCGCCGCTGCAAACCTCCAGCTCACCATCCGGCAACACGATCACGCGGTTAGCCCCGATGGCGCTCCAATCCGCGGCCAGCTTTGGCGACAGCCAATTCATCGCCTCAGCGGCCGCGGTGAAAATCGTAAAGCCCGATGGCACCACATCGTCCAAGCGCTCGATAGCCCCGCTCGGGGTTCGCACCTGCGGCTGCGGAAACAATGTGCCTGCCGCCCTGCTGCCGGTGCCGATCATTCCATCCTTGAGGTCGGGGATGAATTTCTGCCGGACGGTTTCCGCCTTGCCCTGCGCCAGCTCCGCACGCAGCCGGAGGTCCCGCGCTTTGGCAGCTTCCAAATCCAGCTCGCCGATGATCTTGCCGAATTCTTTGGCCAACGCGACGACGGCGCGGACATGCGGCTTGCGTTCGGTCTCGTAGCTGTCCAGCAGCGACGCGTGCGCCTTGCCGCCCAGAACCATCGCCAGCTTCCACGCCAGATTGGAGGCATCGCGGATGCCGGCGCACAGGCCCTGCCCAAGGAACGGCGGCGTTTGATGCACCGCATCGCCCATCAGGAAGACACGGCCTCCACTCCACGTCTCCGCAAGCAAAGCATGGAAGCGGTAGACCGCCGAGCGCCAGATATCGATGCGCGACACGTCGGTGAAATCCTTGAGCACCGCTGAGACATTGTCCGGCGCGCCGAAGTCCTCCGGCTCCTCTCCCGGCAGCAGCTTGATCTCCCAGCGCCGCAACGCGCCCGGGCCCGGCAGGAAAGTGCCAGGCCGCGACGGCCGGCAATATTGGAAGCACTTGGCCGGACGGCCGACGGGATTCTTCTCGAACGCGTCAACCACCATCCACCATTCGTCGAAGGCAAGATCTTCGAGCGTGATACCCAGCTTCTTGCGCACGAAGCTGTTGGCCCCGTCACAGGCGACCGCAAAGCGCGCGCGGATCGGACCACCGTCGGTCGTGAGCACGACGCCCTGATTGTCTTGTTCGATGTTGGTGACTTTGGTCGAGAGGCGAACGTCGCAATTCTCGAATTGCGCCACCTTCTCCCGCAAAGCGCGCTCGAAAACCGGCTGCACGAAGGTCGCGGTCGGTACCCAACCGAGCGGATACGGCGGCGGCATGGGATCGAAGATCTTGATGATCTCGCCATCGACGCCGAGATAATGCGTACCGGGATGTACCGCGGTGTCGGTGTCGATCAGTTCGGTCAACCCGCAGGCCTGAAATATGCGCAAGACCTCGTGGTCCAACGTAATCGCACGTGGCTTGTCATAGACATCGGCCGCCTGCTCGATGACGGCGATGCGCAAGCCGTGACGCACCAGCAAGTTGGCCAGCGTCGCGCCGACCGGCCCATAGCCGACGATCGCCACGTCATAGAGTGTATCGGACACCACACGCTCACTGGCCGGCATTCAGAACCTTCCGGACCAGTTCGGCGGTGCGCTCGAAATGCGCCGTGATCAGTTCCGCGGCCTTGTCGGCGTCGCGCGCGACCACGGCCTCCATCAAGGCGCGGTGTTCCTGATCGCGGTTTTCGCCCTTGATGCCCGCCTTGCGGCCGATGTGGCGATAGCGCTCCGAACTATCGAACAGATGGTCGCAATATTCTTCCAGGCGCATCGAGCCGCTCGCCGCAATCAAACTCATGTGAAAGTTGCGGTGCGCGAGTTCCCAGGCTTGGCTTCGCTTGCTCTCATTGTCCGGCAAATGGCGCGGCGTCCGCGACAGTCGGTGGAACGACAACACAACCGACTCTTCCCAAGCGGCGTCACCGTTTTTGATCGAGTTTCGAATGGCGACTTCATTCAACCAGCATCGCGCGCGGGTGATATCCAAAAGATCGTCCGCGCTGATCGGCGCCACCGAGAAGCCGCGGTGATCGTTCTGCACCACCAGGCTGCCCTTCGACAGCCGGCTGAGCGCCTCGCGCACCGGGCTCAAGCCGACGTCGAAGCGATCGCACAAGGAACGAATATGCAGCTTCTCGCCCGGCGCAATCGTCACGGAAATGATTTCCTGGCGCAGCAGGTCGTAGACATGCGACGCCAGCGTTTCCTTGCGTTCGTCAGTCTGTTTGTCCAGCCCAAGCATCCTCAGGCCTTCTCGACGGAAAGATATTTTTCGAGCGTCATCGGATTGGGCTTGACCGCCGGATCGCACACCGGCGTGTCCTGGAACAGCGTCGCTTCCTCGAACCAGGAACGCCGCGCCGGCAATCCCCAGGGGAACGAGACATTGTGGTCGGAAGGATCCCAGCCGACCGGCTCGCTTTCGACGTCGATGACTTGATAGTGCGTATTGAACAGTTCGCAGCGGTGACCGTCCGGATCGCGGAAATAAACGAACATCGCGTGGCCGGGCCCGTGGCGCCCGGGACCCCGATCCACGCGGCTGCCGAGACCCATCTGCCCGGCGACGTCGCAGGCGTGCAGCAGGTGATGAACTTCCGGCGCCAGGAATGCGAAATGATGCAGCCGCGGACCGACGCCGTTGAAGAACACGATGTCGTGCGGATTACCTTTGCGCTGCAGGAACACGCCGCGCAGATCGTTACCGCCCGACGGCGCAATGTATTCGGTCAGCATGAAGCCGAGCGACATGTAGAACTCGCAGGCCTTGCGCACCTCCGGCGTCAGGATTTGATAGTGGTCGAGCCGCAGCGCGCTGCCGCCTTTGTGCTGCCGGAAGTTCGTGATCATGCGCGGCACCACCGGCATGCTGGCACAGAACTCCAGCGGCGTACCGACCGGGTCGGTGACGTGCAACGTGCGGCCCTGGTGGGGAATTTTGACCCACGCGGTCGCGCAGCCCTTCGCGTCGAAAACGGCCTTGGCCTTATCCAGGTCGTGCTCGGTGAATATTCGCATGCCGATACGGGCGCATGACGGCTCGCTGCCCTTGCGCAAGACGAGGCTGTGATGACAGGCTTCCTCGACGCCGCGGAGGTAGAGCGTATCGCCCTCCTCTGCCGTGACAACGAGACCGATCACTTCGGTATAGAAATCGCGGCTCGCCGCCAGATCCTTCACCGTCAAGACGACGTGACTCGTCCGGGTGATGCGGAATTCAGGGTCGAGATTGGCCTTTGGCAAATCCATAGCTTGTTCTCCATGCTTAGCCGCGCAACAGCGCCGGCAGCCATAGCGCAAGGGCGGGAAAGGCGGTCAACAGCGCAAGCACCGCCAGGTCCGCAATCACAAAGGGCGTAATGCTACGATACAGCTTCTGCAGCGGAATATCGGGCCGCATGGCATTGATGATCAAGATCACGAGCCCGATTGGCGGGATCACCAGCCCGAGCTCGACGATGATGACGTTGATGATCGCCCACCAGATCGGGTCGTAGCCGAAGTGGACGATGACCGGCAGCACGAAGGGCAGCGTGACGATCATCGCCGCCAATTCGTCGAAGACGGCGCCGAGCACCAAGTAGGCGCCCAGCAGCAACACGATAATGCCGACCGGCGGCAGATTGACGCTGCTCAGGACGACGATGAGCTGTTCGGGGATTTTGGCGAGACTGACGAAGTAGGTGAAGATCGAAGAGCCGATGAGCACGAAATAGATCATGCCGGCGATCAGTGCCGTGCTGCGCAGACCGGTAACGAAATTGGCCGGCGTGATCGTTCGCCGCATCAAAGCGAACACGAAAGACACCACGGCGGCGACCGAGGCCGCTTCGCTGACCGTGAAGATGCCGCTGTAGAGACCGACGAAGATGATGCCGATCAGCAGAATCGCGGGCGACGCGCGCCACAGCGCGGCCAATTTCTCGGCGCGCGGAACCTGCTCGGCGACCGGCGCGATCGACGGATTCATCCGGACCACCAGCGCGATGGCGACGATATTGGCCGCGATCGTGATGAGCGCCGGGATCACCGCGGCGATGAAGACGTCGAAAATATAAGTCCGCGCGACCACGCAGTAGAGGATCATGCTGAGCGAGGGCGGGATCAGCGCCTTCAACGCGCCGCCGGCCGCGATTGTCGCGCCCGAAAAACTGGACGAATAATTACGCTTGAGCATTTCCGGCAACGCCACCTGCGTGAAAGTGGCGACGGTCGCCGGCGACGACCCGCAGATCGCGCCGAACGCTGCGCTGCCGCCGATCGTGGCGTAAGCGAGCCCGCCGCGGCGGTGCCCCAGCATCGCGGCGGCGGCCGCATAGAGATCTTTGGAAAAGCCGGAGACGCTGACGAAGGCGCCCATCATCAGAAATAGCGGCACCGCGGCGATATCCGTGCTGCCGAGCACCTGCGACGGCTCGCTGGCGAGGAACGTCAGCGCCGGGCCCCAGTCGGTCTGCAGCGCGAAGGCCACAATGCCGACCACGATCATCGCAAAAGCCAGCGGCAAGTGCAGGCCGACCAGCACGAACAGCGCGATGATGCCGGAAACGCCGATAAAAGTCGCGCTCACAGCGCGGACTCCTCGATGCGTTCGATCCGCGCGCCGGTGATCATCTGGATCAGAACGAAGGCTTGCACCACCACGGCTACCCACAGGATGCCATCGACCACGAACCAGAACGGCGCCTTCGGCACATTCAGCGCCCACGTCACGTCGTTTGCCTGCATCGTCTTCATACTGAACAAATAGAACTGCCAAGCCATGGCAGTCATCACGACCGTCATCAGAATATCGGCGAAGACATCTATGACCCGCGCGCCGGCCGGCGGCAGAATCTTCTCGAAGATGCGCAACGTGATGTTGTTCTTATGCAGCAAGGCGATAGGCAGGCAGCAGGCGGCGCAAACCGCGGCCACCAGATCGCCGATCTCACGCACGATATCGAGCGGGTAGTTGGCGAGCGAGCGCAGCAAGCCGTCGAACAGCGTGAAGGTGGCGAGGATCAACAGAATCGTGAGACCGGCAACGGCGAGAGAGTTCGCCGCGCCGGTCACGATTTTCTCGATCAGCTTCACTTCTGCGCCCGGATCTGGGCCAGCAAGGCACGCGCCTTCGCCAGAAGCTCCGCGTTCTTCGGATCCTTCGCCGCCCAATCCGCCGTCACCTTCTCGGAGACTGCCTTAATCGCCGGCAGATCGGCGTCGGCAGGGACCACCACCGTGCGCTTCTTGTCGGCGCGGAACTTCTCGATGACCTCGTTGTTATAGGCGCTGAGGTTCTTGACGTAGGTATCATTGAGCATGCCGGGCGAGTACTTATTGATGACGTCCTGCGCAGCCTTCGGCAGCGACTCGTACTTCTTGCGGTTCATCAGCACGGCAAAGGGATTGGTGCCGAGCTGGATCAGATAGTCGTGGCTGGTGACCCGGTCGATGCCGAAGTCGATCACCGCGGCGGGGACCGTCGTCGTGGCGTCGATGGTGCCGCGGCCCATCGCTTCGACGACTTCATTCGGCGGCATCAGAACCGGCACCACGCCGAGCTCTTTCACCGTCTGGCCGATCACGGCGCCGCTGATGCGCACCTTCATGCCCTTGAGGTCGTTGACCGACTTGATCGGCTTGCGCGAGAAGACGTGGGCGTTGGCGTTCATGAACGAGCCGACGACGACATAATCCGAATAGCCGCGCAAGCTGTTGGACTTCAGCAGCGCCTGATAAAGCTGCACGCCTTCCTTCATATTGCCGACGAGACCCGGCAGTTCGAACACCTGGTCGTCCGGGAAACGCCCGGGCACCAGCGCCGGATTGACGAAGGCGATGTCGGCGACACCGTCGAGGATCATCTGCGGCTGCGCGGGGAGCGCCTTGCCGAGCGCGCCGTTCGGGTAGGCCTCGATCTTCACCGCGCCGCTCGGGTCGGCATTGACCGCGTCGACCCAGAGCTTGATTGCCTTGGCGTAGTTGACCTCAGTCTCCGAGGTGAAGAACGCGAGCTTGAGCGTGACCGGCTGAGCGCCGGCTGTCACCGGCACAAACGCCGCCAGCGCCAACAGCGCGATTGCGAAAATCCTCGACATCGAATCCCTCCCTATGGGTGCCGTCTGACGGCCGACGAAGCCGGCGGCATTGCCAAGATCGTGAAATAGAAATAATCGATTATCAAGACGAAGTTGAAATATAATCGACTATGTACCGCATGGCGGACCACTTCCCGCCTCAACCCGGGGATAAGGACCATGAATCTCGGCATCGAAGGCCGCACGGCGATCGTCTGCGGCTCCAGTCAGGGGCTGGGATTGGCCTGTGCCAAGGCGCTGTCGCGCGAAGGCGTCCACGTCATCATCAACGGCCGCGATCTGGCCAAGCTGGACAAGACCGCCGCCGAACTGCGCCAGATTGCGCAAGGCGACGTCATCCCGGTCGCCGCCGACGTCACCACGCCAGAGGGCCAGGCGCGCCTGCTCGCCGCCTGCCCGTCCCCCGACATCTTGGTGAACAACAATGCCGGCCCCGAGCCGCGCAACTTCGCCGACATCGAGCGCGACCAATGGCTGGCGGCTTTGGAAGCCAACATGATCGCGCCTTTGATGTTGATCCGCGCCGTGCTGCCGGCGATGAAGGAACGCCGCTTCGGCCGCATCGTGAACATCACCTCGGCGATGGTGACGACGCCGCGTCCGCACATGACGTTGTCGTCCGGCGCCCGCGCCGGACTGACGGCGGCGATGAAAGGCCTGTCGCTCGACGTGGCCAAATTCAACGTCACGATCAACAACCTGTTGCCGGAGCGTTTCGACACCGACCGTCAGCATCAAATGGCCAAGGCGCAGATGGTGCGCGAAAATATTTCCTACGAAGCCGCGCGCACGAGCCAGGTGCAGTCCATCGCAGCCAAGCGCCTCGGCGATCCGGAGGAGTTCGGCGCGACCTGCGCTTTTGTGTGCAGCCAGTTTGCCGGCTTCATGTCCGGCCAGAACGTGCATCTCGACGGCGGTTCGTATCCGGCGCTGGTTTAGACCGGCCTGACACTCAGAGCGCCTCGATGTCCGCGGTCTTCATGGCCTTGTCGGATTCCGGAATCGCGCGTGCCGCTTCCAAGAGCGTCGGCAAGATGTCCTCGGCTCGATCGGCGACGAGATAAGTGACATCGAGACCGGGCGGATGAACGCGAGCTTGCCCATGTGATCGAGCAACGCGCACAGCGAATCCCAGAAGCCTTTGATATTGGCGAGCAGGATCGGCTTGCTGTGGTGGCCGAGCTGCTTCCAGGTCATCTGCTCGATGACCTCCTCCAGCGTGCCGATGCCGCCCGGGAACGTCACAAAGGCGTCGGCGCGTTCACGGGTCATCAAAAACGTCGGAATGATGCCGGTGATCTCGCCGCTAGCAGACGGCTAGATCGCCCGGAAGCGGGCAACGCCACTCAGAAGCAAATCACGGTCCACATTTACGTTCGTCCAGGACATGGATGCGCGGCCGCCATGCGTCTGCGACAACATCAGGCGTTTGCGGGCTTCAGCCGGTCGAGACCCTTGTTGAGTAATGACACGACGCTTGGCGCCGGCGGAATCGACAGGACGGCCTGGTGTCCGCGCTCGGACATCTTGCGCCAAGTCTTGGCCATGATGTCAGCCAGGGGCGTGTCGTCATCGGCATACTTGGCTGCGAACGCCGCCAACTCGAATTTCATGAAGACGATGCAGATGACGTCTTCCAGCGTCTGCGCTTCGTCGTCTTCCTTGAGTCGCTCCTTGCGTACGATGGAGACGACACGCGCGATCGTTGCCGGGTCATAGGCAAGATCGGCGAGGATGGCCGACAGCCGCGCCGCATGATGGTCTCTCAGCTCGCGTCGCCACCGGTGGTAGCCTTGGCGGTCCATCGAATACTGCGCACGCGGGATGATCCAGCGCTCGATGTGCTGGCCCCTCGCCGCGATCCGCAGCGCCTCGGAAGCGTCCGGCGCGAACCGCTTCAGTTCCGCGGACATGCGCAAGCCGTAAACCAGATTAGCCGGCTGCGGCGTCCCGTCCACATCGACGCTCTTCGGATCGCAGCTATTGGCCGCATCGATGGCGGCAAAGACTTCGAGAAGACGCTGCGTATCCAGAGCCATAATTCTCACGCGATCAGAGGAAACGACGTCGCTGATATAACAATTGGCACGACCAAGTGTGACTAATTTCTAAGCAACATGGACACAGAGCGGGCATCCGGCACGGGATCGCTGCCGCAACGCGGACCGGCGACAAAGCTTGAACGCTTTAGAAACGCAATAAACAAGGGCTCACTTGTAATATTCCCGCTCGCTCTCGTTCTGGCATAAGGGTTGCATACTTTCTCATCGGTCAATGACGACCTTTCTCCCGAACCATGCGCCCAATGCCGGGCGAAGTGCACTTAGCAATCGCCCCAAGCGGCGCTGCCATGTGTGCCCAAGTGTTCGGAAACCACAAATCGGAAGCTTGAAGCAGGGCTATCGCTAGCCCGCGTTCACGCTGTCATGAAGCCGCCGAGGCATTCGCCCTCGTCGGCGTTCTTCGTATTGGGCTCGCGCTGAACTGAGGACGGGATGAAGCAGAAGCTGGTGATCGTTGGCAATGGAATGGCGCCCGGCCGGGCGCTGGACTTGCTGTTCGAGACAGCGCCTGCGGCCTACGACGTCACGATCTTCAACGCCGAGCCGCGGGTCAACTACGACCGCATCATGCTGTCACCGGTCCTCTCGGGCGAGAAGTCGTTCGAGGAAATCGTCATCCACGGCGACGGCTGGTACATCAAGCACGGCGTCACCCTCTACAAGGGCGCCAAGGTGACCGGTATCGACCGGGCGGCCAAGTCGGTGACGGCTGAGTTTTCTCCTTCGACCACCGGGCTGACTCCACGCGAGCCAACGATCACCGTGCCTTACGATCGGCTCATCATCGCCACCGGGTCCAACGCCATCATCATCCCGGTGCCCGGCCATAAGCTCCCCGGCGTGCTCACCTATCGTGATCTCGACGATGTGCAGGCGATGCTGCTCGCCGCCAAGTCGCGCGGCAATGCGGTGGTCATCGGTGGCGGGCTCCTCGGGTTAGAGGCCGCCGCCGGCCTCAAGGAACAGGGCATGGACGTCACGGTCGTGCATTTGATGCCGACCTTGATGGAACGCCAGCTCGATCCTGCCGCGGGTCATCTCCTTCAGCGCGCGATCGAGGCGCGCGGCATTCGCGTCATCACCAAGGCCAACACCAAAGCAATTCACGGCGCCAACAAGGTGGAAGCCGTGGAACTCGACAACGGCACCATGCTGCCGGCGGATATCGTTGTCATGGCGGTCGGCATCAGGCCCAGCATCGAGGTCGCCAAAAGCGCCGGCTTGA